>DASTTJ010000182.1:0-19015 GCA_035760205.1 Steroidobacteraceae bacterium
AGACATCAAACTCAAGGACCTGCGTTATCTGGTGGCCGTGGCCGACACCCGCCACTTCGGCCGCGCCGCGGAACGCAGCTTCGTGAGCCAGCCCACCCTCTCCGCGCAGCTCAAGAAGCTCGAGGAATACCTGGGCGTGCAACTCATCGAGCGCGCCCCGAAGCGCGTCTCGCTCACGGCCGCCGGCGAAGAAATCGTCGAGCGGGCGCGCCGCATCCTCGAGGCGAGCGAGGAAATAGTGGAGCTGGCCAAGGGCCACACCGACCCGCTTTCCGGGCGCATCAAGCTGGCGTTGCTGCCGACCATCGGCCCCTATCTACTGCCCAACGTGGCCGGCAAGCTGCGCAAACACCTGCCGCGGCTCGAACTCATGTTGTACGAGTATCAGACCGACGTGATGCTCGAGAAACTGCATTCCGGAGAGATCGATGTCGGAATTCTGGCACTCCCGGTGCCGCTCGATGGCCTGGATTCCTACGAGCTGTACAGGGAACCCTTCACCGTAGCCATGCCGGCCAACCACCGGCTGAGCGGCCGCGCCACCATCAAGGTGCAGGACCTGCACGACGAAACGCTGCTGCTGCTCGAGGATGGCCACTGCCTGCGTGACCAGGCGCTCGACATCTGCTCGAGCACCGACGTGCACGAGAAACAGGATTTCCGCGCCACCAGCCTGGAAACGCTGCGCCAGATGGTGGCCTCCGGAGTGGGCATCACGCTGTTGCCCGAGCTCGCGGGCCGCGGCGCCTACGGTGCGGCCCGCGGCGTCACCATCAGGCCGTTCGCGAAGCCGGTGCCGACGCGCACCATTGGCGCCATCTGGCGTAAATCGAGCGCCCGGCGGGCGGTCATTCTCGCGCTCGCCAAACACGTCGAGGCCCACGCGCTGTGATTCCGCAGCCGTTCGACCTGCGCGCACCCGATGGGCGCGAGCTCGCGGCTCACTGGTTCGCCGCGAAGCGGCGCCATGGTGTCATCGTCATGAACGGCGCCACCGGCTTTCCGCAGGCGTTCTATTTCAAGCTGGCGCAGTATGCGGCGGAACGTGGCTACGACGTCTTGTCATACGACTACCGCGGCATGGGATTCTCGGCACCCGCCAATCTCGCCGCGGAGACGACTCGCATGAGCGACTGGGGCCTGCTCGACATGCGCGCGGCGCTCGAGGCCGGCGCGGAACGCGCTCGAGGTCAGCCGGTGGTTACGCTCGGTCACAGCATCGGTGGGCAGTTTCTCGGGCTGCTCAAGAACCATGCATTGGCGCGCGTGCACGTGCAGATCGCGACCTCGATCGGCTATTGGCGGTGGGAAAAAGCGCCGTTCCGATACCTGGCCTGGTGGTTCTGGCGCGTACACGGCCCGCTGATGCTGGCACTCAAAGGGTACATTCCGACCGGTGGTGGCTGGGCGGGCCTGCCGCTGCCGCGCGGCGTATATGAAGAGTGGCGGCGCTGGTGCCTGCGCCCGGGACATTTTGGTCCCGACCTCTCCACCTACCTTGCCGACAACTATTTCACCGACATTCGCACGGCGGTGCTCACCGTGGGTTTCACCGACGACCCGATCGCCACGCGGCGCTCTGTCGATGGGATCAACGAATTCTTCCCTAATGCGCAGCGCGAGTCGCGCTGGTACACGCCCGCGGACGCCGGCTCGAAACGCATCGGGCACGAAGGCTTTTTCGCCTCGCGTCACCGTGACACGCTCTGGCGCCCGGTCATCGACTGGATAGACGGCAAGCTGGGCGTCAACGCATGACTCAAGCCGGACCCAGCAGCAGCGGCGCGCCGGTCGATCACATCACGCCGTACGACCGGATGGCGCTCGATGAGGCGACGCTTGTCTCGATGCTGGCTTCGGGCACTCCCCATGCAGGCCTCATCGAATATTTCGGCGCCGAACTGCACGCCGAACTCGCCAAGCTGGCGCGCGCTACGACGCGCAAAGGCGCCAAACGCGCGGCGCCGCGCCGCCGCGTGTACGTGCTGCCCGGCATCATGGGCTCGCAGCTCGGCTTCATGCGCGGGGGCAGGCGCCCGAACGACGTCGTGTGGCTCGATCCCATCGATATTGCTTTCGGCAAGCTCACCGAGCTCGCCCTGACCGATTCGTCGCGCGTCGTGCCGCTGGGCGCAATGAGCTACAGCTACCTCAAGATCACGCTGAGCCTGCGCAAGGCCGGTTTCGACGCGGTGCTGCTCGACTATGACTGGCGGCGCGACATCAGCACGCTTGGCAAACTACTCGCGGACCGGCTGGCGGCCGACGGGCGCGATGACGTAGCACTGATCGGCCACAGCATGGGCGGCCTGGTGGCTCGCGCCGCGCTCACGCACGCCGCCGGCAAACGCGTCTCGCAGCTGATCATGCTCGGCACACCCAATGCCGGTTCGCTGGCCGCGGTGCAGGCGCTGCGCGGGACGTACTCCGTAGTGCGCAAGATCGCCATGCTCGACCTCCGGCATGACGCTGAATTCCTGGCGCGCAACGTCTTCGCCAGCTTCCCGGGTCTGCACGAGTTGCTGCCTTCGAACAACAGCGTCAGCGATCTCGACCTGTTCGATGCCGCCTCCTGGCCAACGAGTGGACCCGGCCCCAATGCCGTGCTGCTACGCGCCGCGTCCGGTCTCGCACACCGCATGGCGGCCGCGGACGCGCGCTTCACCATGGTCGTCGGCTGCAACCGCACCACGGCCACGGGTGTCGCGCTGCGTAACGGCGACTTCGAATACGAATACAGCCTCCAGGGCGACGGCACCGTTCCGGTGGAACTGGCCCGCCTTCCCGGTTCACGCCACAGCTACGTCGAGTGCGGGCACAGCGACATGCCGCTGTCCGATCGCGTGATCGCCGGCACCACCGAGCTTCTGTCCACCGGCGCGACGCAGCAGTTCGCCGCGGCGCCACCGCTGAAGCGTGGCTCGCTGACGCGGGTGCGTGACGCCGAATTGCGGCTGCAGTACCAGGGCAAGATCGACTGGCCGCAGATGACTCCGGAGCAGCGTCGGCTGTTCCTCGACACGCTCAACGAGGCGCCGCGCGGCCGCACGCATCAGCGCCCACAACGTGTCACCGCCGCGCGGCCGCTCACCATCCGGGTGCGCGTCGGCGACGTGGTCAACGCGCGCGCCGCGGCGACCGCCGTTGCTGTGCTGCGCGGTGTCCCCGCCAGCGGCGCCGCCGCCGATATCGACCAGCGCCTGGGCGGGGTGATCGGCGACTGGCTGCAACACCGGGTAGTTAGCGGTGACGCCGGTCACATCACACCGATCCCGCGCAGCCTGCAGCGGCGGGGTCGGAACCTGCGCACCGCCTACCTCCTGGTGGGCCTGGGGCGTTTCGATCGCCTGAGCCTCGACGTCATCGAACACGCCGCGGAAAACCTGGCGCGGTTTGCGGAGGCGCCGCCGTATCGGTCGCTTGCCACGGTCGCCTGGGGCGCAGCCGCCGGCATCGAACCCGCGGACTCGTTTGCGGCACAGCTGCGCGGCTTGCTCCGTGCGCGCGCCGCCGGACAGATAGGCGTAGCGCGCGTCGACCTTCACGTTCTCACGCGCGCCGACGCAAAGGCTGTGCACGCGAGACTTCGCGACTTCGTGACATCACGACCTGCAGGTGCGTTGCGACTGCAAACGCTTGGCTCGCAGCGCGCCACCGCGGGCACGCGTTTGCGCCGCGTACCTGGTACCGCGCATCTCATCGTGGCGGCGGAATCGCGCCGCGGCTCGAAGGAAATCTGGCGGGCGTCGCTGCTTACCGGTGGGAGTTCCGCCGCGATCTTTTCGCAGAGCAAGGAATTTCCTGCGGCGGGCCTCGATGGGCTGGATCGCGAGTTCCTGAGCGAATCGCTGACCCCCGCCCGCGTCAAGGCGCTCGGCGCCAGGCTCAGCACGCTGACGCTGCATCCGGCGCTGGCGCGCGCGCTGTTTGCCGCGCGCGGGCAGTCGCTCTCGGTGGTGCATGACTCGGCGAGCAGTCGCGTTCCGTGGGAGGCGCTCAACCTGCGCGGCTGGATCCCGGCGCTCGACGGCGGTTTGTCGCGGCGATACGCGACGGCCGAGTTGGCGCCCGCGCGCTTCGATAGCGAGCGTCGCGAACAACGCGAGCTGGCGGTTCTGCTCATCGCCAATCCCACGGGCGATCTTCCCGGCGCCGAAGCGGAGCGTGAGCGCATCGCCCATCTGCTCGGCAAGACGCGGTACTTGCGGCTGACCGAGGTCGCGGGCGATGCCGCGACGTTGGCCCGAGTGACCGCGGAATTCGAATCGGGCCGCCATGACGTCATCCACTACGCAGGCCATGCTTCGTTCGACGCACAGCGGCCCGGAGAGGGCGGTCTGCTGCTCGCCGACGGTGAGCTCACCGGCGCGCATCTGTCCGCCCTTGGGCGTCTGCCGCCCCTGATCGTCTTCAATGCCTGCGAGTCGGCACGATTGCGCCGTGGAGCCGGGCGCGCCCGCATCAGCACTGTGACGAACGGTATGGCGAAGAATCTGGGGCTGGCCGAAACCCTGCTGCGCGCCGGCGTGGCGCACTACATCGGCACGCATTGGCCGGTGGACGATGCGTCGGCGACAGCATTCGCGGCGGTGTTCTACCGGGAGTTGCTACGCGCCAGCATCGGCACGGCGCTCGTCAAGGCGCGCCGCGCCGTGCACGCGCGCCGTTCACCCGATTGGGCAACCTATGTTCACTACGGCGATGCGGAATTTCGGCTCAAGGCGCCGTGACGGTCAATACATGGCGTCCCGCGTTCCCGCGGTAAACCAATCACCTCGGGTCGCGTTGAACACAGAGGATCGGCTCTGGGAGTTCTCATGATTCGGATGTGTCCGAGGTCGGCGGCGGCGGGTATTGCATTGGCGTTGATGATTGCGTCTGACGTCCACGCGGTGCCGCTCACCGCGAACTTCGGGGTGTCCATGGACGACGCCGGGGGCACCGCGATCGATGCCGACTTCACCCTCTCGCCCACCGAACACATCACCCTGATGGCGGGCGCCGGCTACTCCGCCGGCTCGGTCGAGACAGTGGAGCTTCGCGGGACGATGCTCAATGCCGGTGCTTCGCTGTACGGTGACCGCGCTGGTGTCGCGCTCGGCTACGACCTTTTCGACGACAGCACTAGCTACCACGCCGGGACGCTGGGCGCTCGCGCCTGGGTGCGCGCCGGCGAATTCGAGTTCACGCTGCTCGCGCGCCAGCGAGACCTGGGTGTCGAGCTCACGCTGGATCTGCCGCTTCGAACCGTGCGCCGTGAGATCGAATTTTCCGCTCTGGGCGCAGGACTTCAGGTCGCATTTTCACGCGGCAACTTCAACGCCTATGCCATGACCATCGGTTATGACTACGACGAGGAGTTCGACGATTTCCTCGAACTCAGCGGTTCGCCGCTGCTCGATCGGCGGCCGCGAATCGAAGCACTGTTCGGTTCCTTCCTGACGCAGACGCAGGGTGCCATCGACCGGCAGACCGGTTTAGGTGTCGAGCACGGTTTCGGCCGTCATTCGCTTGCCTTGGATCTTTCGTACGTACATGACGCCGTGTTGGACGCCGGCAGCACCAGCGTCGTTCTCACTTTCCGCCGCGCCGAATCCGCGCGCCTCGACTGGTCGATCTCCGCCGGCATGGCGGACAGCGAGGCCTATGGCGGCATCGCTTTCCTGGGTGGGAGCCTCGGCCTCGCGAACTGATTTCCTCTAGTATGGCGGCCACTCATGGAAGCCATCGTCGCCCTCCTGTCCGATCCGCAGGTATGGATCGCATTTTTCACGTTGACGGCGCTCGAGCTCGTGCTCGGCATCGATAACATCATTTTCATATCCATCCTGGTGGACAAGCTCGAACGGGCGCAGCGCGAGAAGGCGCGCCGCATCGGCCTGTTCCTGGCGATGTTCATGCGCGTCGGGCTGCTGCTGGTGCTGTCGTGGATCGTGGGCCTCACCACGCCGCTGTTCACCATCACGGGGACGGAAATCTCCGGCCGGGATCTCATCCTCATCGCCGGCGGCCTGTTCCTGGTGTGGAAGTCGACGATGGAGATTCACCAGCTCACCGAAGGTGAGGAAGGCCATGCCTCGAAGAATGTGAAGGCCAGCTTCGGCGCCATCATCGTGCAGATCATCATCATCGACATGGTGTTCTCGCTCGATTCCATCATCACTGCGGTCGGCCTGGTCGACGAAGTGGCGGTGATGATTGCCGCGGTCATCGCCTCGGTCGGTCTCATGATGCTGTTCGCGCGCGCCATCGGCGATTTTGTCTCGGCGCACCCGTCCATCAAGATGCTGGCGCTGTCGTTCCTGCTGCTCGTCGGCGTCATGCTCATCGCCGAGGGCTTCGACCACAAAGTGCCGAAGGGTTACATCTACTTCGCCATGGCGTTCTCGGTGGCGGTGGAGATGCTCAACATCCGCATGCGCAAGAAGAAGAGCCCGCCGGTCAAACTGCACGAACCCTACCAAAAGAGCTGAATCGTGTTCGCACTGCTGCGCTTTGTCGGCGTTATCTGGGTTTTCGGGTTCATCGTGCTCGCGCTCGTGGCGACATCGAGCTACCTGTATTCGACCGAGCAGGCTCCGGAGCGCGGCCAGCGCTGGCAGTCGAGATTGCGCATGGCGCTGATCTGGCCGATCGCGCTCATGTCATCGGACGGGCGCGCGCGCCTGCGCCGCGGTTAATCAGTTTCAGGGAGAATCGATCATGTCTTTCAGCAACAACGTCTTTCGCGGCCCGGGCAACTCGGGCAATGGCGGAGCCGCCTTACCCATCCGCAAGATACTCATGTGGGGAGTAACGATCGCCATTGCCGTTGTCGTCGTCAGCGTGGCGGGATGTGGCATCAAGGTGGTGGACACCGGTCAGCGCGGTGTAAAGACGCGATTCGGCGAGATCACCTCCACCTCGCTGCCGGAAGGTCTCTACTTCTTCAATCCGATCACCAGCAAGATCGTCGAGATCGACACGCGTGTACAACGAACCGATGGCGAAACCGCCTCGTACACACGCGACGTGCAGCAGGCGGACATCAAGTACACGCTCAACTATCGCCTGCAGCAGGATCAGGCGCACGTCATGTATCGCGATGTCGGCACTGGCTGGGAACAGCGGCTGATTCCGCAGGTGGTGCTCGGCACTCTGAAAGAAGTGGTCGGCAAGTGGGATGCGGTCGACCTCATCTCCAATCGCGACAAGGCGACGACCACCGCGTTCGAGCAGATCCGTGCGGACCTCGCCGAACGTTTCGTCGAGGTGTCCCGCTTCGAAATCACCGACATCAGCTACACCGCGGAATTCGAGACCTCGGTGGAACAGAAAGTGATCGCCCAGCAGAAGGCCATCGAAGAGCAGGCGCGGCAAAAGGTGCTGTCGGCAGAGGCCGAGGCCAAGTCCATGCAGATTCGCGCCGAGGCGCTCGAGCAAAACGCCAAGCTGGTCGAATGGGAGGCCGTGCAGAAGTGGAACGGCGTACTGCCGCAGTACATGATGGGCGGCGGCACCGTGCCGTTCATCAATCTCACCCCCGGCAAGAACTGAGAGTAGTTTGAGCGACGCACGCCTGCCGGCCCTGATATTCGACTGCGATGGCGTGCTCATCGACAGCGAGTACCTGGCGAGCCGCGTCGAATCGGAGCTGATACGCGATTTCGGGCTGAAGCTCGGCGTCGAGGAAGTGCACGATCTTTTCCTGGGCAAGACCGTCGATGGCGTGCTCGACGCGATTGCGGCACGGGCTGGCACGCGCCCATCGAGCATCTGGGTCTACAACTGGGCCTTCGCCACAGCGCACGCGTTTCTTCGGGAGCTGAAAGCAGTCGACGGCGTGGGCGTGGCGGTGGAAACGCTGCGCCAGCGCGGTCATCGCATGGCGGTGGCTTCGCAATCGCCACTCGCGCGCGTGCAGCTTTCGCTGCACGTCGCGGGGCTGGCCGGTCAGTTCGGCGATCACATCTACGTCACGTCGATGGTCGCGCGTCCCAAACCGGCGCCCGACATCTATCTACTGGCCGCGGAGAAACTGGGCGCCGCTCCGGCGGACTGCATCGTCATCGAAGACTCCCCGGCCGGTGCGGCGGCCGCACTCGCGGCTGGCATGCGCGTCATCGGATTCGCTCCGGGACCCACCGCCCCAGCCATGCGTGAGCGCGGCGCCACCGTCATTCGATCGATGGACGAGTTGATCGCCGCCATCGGCTCCTGACGGGTTACTTGAGCGCGGCGATGATCTGCGCGCGCTGCTTCGCATCGGGCAGCGGCCCCGTGGCCGCGGCAAGGTTGTCCACCAGGTTGCGAAGCTTGCCGGTGGCGGGAATGACGCAGGTGACTGCCGGGTGCGCCAGCACGAATTTCAGGAACACTTGCGCCCAGCTCTTCGCACCGAACTCCGCCGCCCATGCGGGAAGCGCCTTGCCCTGAACCTTGGTGAACAGGTTTCCGTCCTCGAACGCGCGATTGATCAGCACCGCCACGCCACGGTCGGCGCATAGCGGAAGCAGCCGCCGCTCGGCATCCCGAGTGCCCGCCGAGTAATTGAACTGCACGAAATCCAGCTGCTCGCGCTCGATGATGGCGATGAGGTCGGGGTAGGAACTGGTGGTGTAGTGAGTGACGCCCAGGTATTTGACCCTGCCTTCGGCCTTCCAGCGACGCAGCGTCTTCAGGTGCACGTCGAGATCGACGAGGTTGTGCACCTGCATGAGCTCCACACGATTGCGCTTGAGCAGGGCCATCGAACGCTGCATCTGCTCCAGACCCTTCTGCTCGCCGTGGCCACCGGAACCCGGAGTCCAGACCTTGGTGGCAATGAAGGCTTTGCTTTGCTGCTCGCCGGGCAGCAGATCGCCCAGCACGGCTTCAGCCGTGGAATACATCGGCGAGGTGTCGATGAGAGTGGCGCCGCCGGCGAAGAAGCCGCGCAGCACTTCGCGCAGTGGGGCTCGCGCCGCTTCATCGGCTCCCACTTCGAAGGGGCCGGACGTACCGAGACCGATCGCCGGAATGGTTTCACCCGACGAAGGAATGCGGCGCCTGAGCAGATTGCCATCGGTCGCAGCAGGCGTGAGGGATCTGGCGCTGTCTGCTTTCGCTGCTGCCACGGTGACACCCGCGCCGGCCACCGCCGCCACGCCACCCATCGCCAGAAAGTTTCTTCTGTCCATGACGTCCTCTCGGCCGAATCGATTCGATCAGATCAGTGTGGTATCGGTTGCCGACACGGCTTCGCTGCCCTGCGTGCAGATGTGTTCGAGTGTCAGCACCTGCGGCAGCACTTGCGATGAATAGAAGTGCGCGCTGGCGAGTTTCGCTTCAAAGAATTCCCGATCGCCCGCGCCGCCCGCAAGCCGTTGGGCCGCGATGTCGGCGGCGCGCGCCATCAGCCATCCACCGATCGCAAGGCCGCAGAACCGCAGGAATGGTACCGATACGGCCATGGCGCGGTCCGGGGCGCTGGCCAGCGCCTTGAGCATGGAGTCGGAGGTCTTGCGCAGCCTGACGAGTGCGTCCTGAGCGGCGCTCCGGGCATGCAGCGCCGAGGCGTGCAAAGGGGCCAGCGCCTCGAGTGATTTCTCCATTTCGTCGATGAAGGCCAACAGCGCGGCGCCGCGGTCGCGTCCGAACTTTCGGCCGATGAGGTCGTTCGACTGAATGCCGGTGGTACCTTCGTAGATCGAGGTGATCCGCACGTCACGAAAAGTCTGCGCCGCGCCGGTCTCCTCGATGTAGCCCATCCCGCCGTGCACCTGGATGCCGATCGAGGCGATCTCGATGCCGCTCTCGGTGCAGAAACCTTTGACAATGGGAATCAGCAAATCACCGCGCAACTCGTGCGCGGCGCGCACGGCCTCGTCCGGATGAGCGGCGCCGATATCGAGCTGGTGCGCGGTGTATAACGCCAGCGCTCGACAGGCCTCGACCGTGGACTTCATGCCTAACAACATGCGCTTGACGTCTGGGTGTCCGATGATGGGCGCCGGCGATGAGCTGGTGCCCATCGACGCCGAGCCCGATATCCTGGCGAGCGGCACCGGCGGCTTGCCCTGCACGCGCGTCCGCGCCCACTCCACCGCCTGCTGGAACGCGCGTTCGCCCTGTGCGTATCCCTCCAGGCCCACGGAAAGCCGCGCCGCGTTCATCATCACGAACATGTATTCGAGGCCGCGATTGGGCTCGCCGACCAGCAGGCCGAGCGCGCCCTCGTTTTCGCCGTACATCATCACGCAGGTGGGGCTGGCATGGATGCCGAGCTTGTGCTCGATGGATGCGCAGTTGACGTCGTTGCGCGCGCCGGGCGCGCCATCGGCGTTGACCCAGAACTTGGGGACGATGAACAGCGAAATGCCCCGGACCCCGGGCGGAGCCCCATCGATGCGCGCCAGCACCATGTGCACGATGTTCTCGGCCATGTCGTGCTCGCCGTAGGTGATGAAGATCTTCTGGCCGTAGAGACGGTAGTTAGGACCGTTGGGCGTGGCGCGGGTGCGCACCTGCGCCAGATCGCTGCCTGCCTGAGGCTCGGTCAGGTTCATGGTGCCGGTCCACTCGCCGCTCACCATTTTCGGCAGATACAGCTGCTTCTGTTGCGGCGATCCGAAGTGCTGAATGGCTTCGATGGCGCCCTGCGTGAGCATGGGACACAGCTTGAAGGCGAGATTCGATGCAGCCCAGAGCTCCTCGACCGCCGTGCCGAGCAGTGCCGGTGCATTCTGGCCGCCGAATTCCGCCTTGGAACGCAGCGCCCCCCAGCCGTTTTCGCAGTACTGCCGGTAGGCGTCCGCGTATCCCTCGGGCATGACCACGCCGTTGGGCGACCACTTGGCACCTTCCCGATCACCGCTCTTGCAGAGGGGCTCGAGCACCATCTCGGCGAACCGTGCCGCCTCGCCCAGCACGGCGTCAGCGGTCTCGCTCGAGTACTCGGCAAACTCGGGGCAGGCGCGCAGGGCGTCGGCGCCGATGAGCTCGTCCAACACAAACCGGATGTCCTTGACCGGGGCGCGATACATCTCGACTCCTTCGTTGACTAGTTTGCCAGCGCCGGAACGATGTTCGCGGCAGCGAATTCCACAAAGCTGCGCACGCGATGGTCGTCTTCGAGACCGGCGGGGAATACTGCGTACAGTGGCGCCGCTGACGGCGCCTGCCAATCGGCGAGCACCCTGCGCAACTTCGCGGTGGCCACGCCCTGGCGGCACAGGAACTCGGGCAACAGGCCGATGCCGAGACCCGCGACCGTCGCGCTGTGCAGCACCGCAGGATCGTCGACCGCGAGCTTCGGGCGCACCCGCACTTCGGCACGCGCGGAAGCCTTGGTCATCTGGAACCGATATTCGGCGCCTTCACCCGCGGGCGTGAGCAGCGCGTGATCACGCAGGCCCTCGGGCCGATCCGGCGCGGGATGTTTCAGAAGATACGCGGGCGTCGCGCACAACACGGCGGGCGGTGCGCCCAGCAATCGCGCGCCAAGCTTCGGGTCTTCGTTGACACCGGCACGAATCGCCACGTCCCAGTCGGTTCCCTCGCCTGAATCGAGCACCACATCGAGGGCGATGTCCGGAAAGCTGTCGAGGAATCGCGGCACCAGCGGCGCCAGCAACACGCGTCCGTACGTCGGATCGGCGATCACCCGCAGGGGTCCCTCGCGAGAGGTAGAGAAGGATTGCGCGAGCTGGCGTACCTTCTCGACCTCGACGCCGATGGCTCGCGCGTGTGGCAACACCGCTTCACCCGCAGCGGTGAGAAAGATCCTTCGGGTGGTGCGCTTCATGAGCTGCAATCCGATGGATTTTTCGAGGTCGGCGATGGCGCGGCTGATGGCGACCTTGGGCACGCGGTAGGCCCGGGCAGCCGCGGAAAAGCCGTTGAGCTCGACCACTCGCGCGAACACAGCGAGCTGGGCGGCGGACCATAATTCACTCATATGCGCACCAAACAGAGCGAAGGTGCCCCTATTGTTTCACTAAAGGAATTAAAAAGGAAAGTGCCCATGAATATTTCGATGCACGCGATGAGCCATGACGTCTTCAGGAAGGCGCTGACCCAACTGCTGTTCGTGATGGAAAAAGCGGTCACGAATGCCAAGGCCCGCAATTTTGAAACCGGCGTGCTGGTGAACGCACGGCTCGCGCCCGACATGCTTCCGTTAACGAGGCAGGTGCAACTCGCCAGCGATTTCGCCAAGAACTCGATGGCGCGCCTGGCGGGCGTCGATCCGCCCAAGTTCGAAGACAACGAAACGACGATGGATGAACTGTTCGCCCGCGTGAAGAAGACGCTCGAGTACATCGACAGCGTGTCCGCCGCTGCCCTCGAGGGCAGCGAGACGCGCGACATCAAGATCGTCCTGCGCGACCGTACCTTGGAGTTCAAGGGGCTGGCGTTTCTGCAGCTCTGGGCGATCCCGAATTTCTTCTTCCACCATGTCACTGCCTACAACCTTCTGCGTCATAACGGCGTGGATATCGGCAAGCGCGACTTTCTCGGCGGCTGATCAACCGCGAAACGCGGGCACAAAAAAAGGGGGCCGGTCTTTGACCGGCCCCTCTCTCGCTATCAACAGCGATTTGGCTTATCTGCGTGCCTTGCAGAGGCCAAGGCCCGCGCCTTCGCGCAGCCACTTCATGGCTTGAAGCTTTGGCACCCGATAGGTCGTGCCGTTCTTGCAGACCTGGACCTTCGAGGGAATCGTCACGGTCTGAACGCTCGGCTCGCTGGTGTGCACACCGTCGCTCACCGTCACCAACAGCGTGTAGGACGTGCGGCTGAAGTCGATATTCAGCGGCTGGGCCACACGGATCTGCCCGCTGGGACCGTCCTGCACGAAGATGCCACCGGCGTCGCCACCCACGATCTGCCAGTTGGAGAAGGTGGTGAAACCCGGCTCGTTGAAGTCATCTTCATCGGCACCCTTGGTGCGACCAATCCATTCGTGCGTGGCGTCGATCGCATAGTTCTGGATGTGCAGGACATACGGCACATTGTCGTTGGCATTGGTGACCTTGATGGTCACGTTGCCCGCGGCGCTGCGTACGTAGCCGTCCCAGACCGTCACGCTGATCGTGTGCGAAGTGGCGGTCTCGAAGTCGAGCGAAGCGCCGCCCGCGAGGCTGACGACACCGCTCGCCGCGTCGATCACGAACTTGCCGCTCGGATCCGAAGCGATCTGCCACTGCGAGTACGTCGTGCCCGCATCGGCATCGCTGGCGAGAACCGCGCCCACCGGCGATCCGCCGGCCGCCGCCTCGTTTACCGTCAACGTCTGCGGACCCACCACCGCTGGCGCGTTCTGCACGTAGCGGATCAGCCACTGCAGCGCCGGACGCTCGCCACCGTTCGGATACAGCAGCCAGTCACCTTGTGCGTTGCGCCAGTGGAAGCCACGGACGTAGCCCCAGATGGTGACGCCCTTGACGGCCGGATGTTCCCAGAACACCGGGAAGATGCGCTGGAAGTTGGCGACCTGCACGGGGTCGTTGACCACGCCCGCGAGCACACCGTCTATGTCGAGCTCCGTGATGTAGATAGGCAGCCCGGTCGCCGCGAGGCGGTTCAGGTTGTTGCGATGGTTGTTCATCGGCGCCGGTTCGGTGGTCGAGAAGGCATGCGCCTGGTCGCCGATGGCGTCGATCAAGCCACGCTCTTTGAGCAGGTTGATGATGTTGATGTAGTTGGTCGTCGCATTGCCGTCATTGGTAATGCTGTAGTCGTTGAGGATCAACTCGGCTTCCGGGAAGTACTCACGCGCCAGCGTGAACGCCGTGATGATCCAGTCCCAGCCCGTGACACCATTGCCACCGAGAGCCTCGATGTAATTCCCATTCGTGGCGCCACGCGGCGGATCGTGCAGCGGCTCGTTCACGACTTCGATCTGGTCGATGTCGGGAAAACGCTCGGCCACGGCCGCATACCACTCACGGATTTCCTCGAGCTGCTCGGCGGGCGGCAGGGACTCGATCCAGGCCGGCTGCTGATTGCCCCAGATGAACGTGTGCCACTTGAACGGGAAGCCATTGGCTTTCGCCAGCGCGTAGGCGGCGTCCGCCTGCGCCCAGTTCATGACATCGCGCGTGCCCTCGACCGAGCCCCACTTGCCGCCGTTCTCCGGCGTCACCTGGTTCCAGTAGTTAGCGAAGTTCAGCGACGCGGTGCCCGGGCTCCAGGCGGCGCCAAGATACTTGTCGAGGCCGGTGGCGATTGCCGGTTCGGTGCGCGTGTACGGCGGCGGATCCGGCGGCGGCGGCGGCGGGCAGGTGCCCGTGGCCGGACCGGCATTGTTCAGGTCGTTCACGGTGTAGCAGACACCGGCGCGGCCGAACGCGAATTTGTCCATGCGCATGCCGTCTTCACGCGATCCGAACTGGAACGTCTGCGTGAGCGAGCCGGCCGGCACGACCCAGGCCGCGGGGCCCTGGCTTCCCGTGATCTTCACCCACTTGAAGACGTTGCTTCCCGTGGATCCGCCGTTGAGCACGGTAGCATTCGGATTGGTGAAGCCCGTGTTGGTTTCATTCTGCAGCGCCCATTGCGCACCGACTTCCGGCGTCTTTTCGCCAAAACCCTGGCCGAAATACCAGCTGTCATCATTCGGGCCGTCGGGGCCCACGCTGTAACGCGCGTACAACTCGTAATTTCCCGCTGCCGGGAAAGTGACTGCGTACGTGCCGATGTGCGGCGCGGCCGGCGGAGTCGTGCTATTCACCGTGGTGGTGACGAACGTGACGGCGCCGTCGACGCCGGTAGCTAGATTGGCACCGAGTGTCCCGGACTCGGCTTCGAACACGACCGGTTCAGTCTGCGCCGAAGCGCAGATGGGTACGGACGCGAGTAGACATACGCGCAGCAGCGCGCTCGCAGAAATTCTCATCTGATTTTCCCCTTCGTTTTTGAAACGCAGTGGTTAGCCACTGTCTCGCGGCCCGAATCTAGCCCAACATAATCAAATTCGGTAGCGGTAACAGCCGCAGTCGGTTGCTCCCACACGCGTTCTTCGACTTTGGTCTTGGTGTGAACCACTGCGCGAACCCACCGGTTATTAAACATAATGATGACAAATCCCCTATCCACCATTCCGGGGAACGGGAGCTATGTCACGGCGGGACATTCGGTGATTTGCGACTCTGCATGCTCAGACCGGGGAAGTTTTCACGAATGCAGGCGAGCGCGAGTGTCACAGCTAGCGGCGATTCGAAGGCCGCGATCGGCGAAGCCCTGAAGCAGGCGCTTTCCGGCAATCGGCTGCAATCCATTTCTCTGCACGATGAACGTGGCGACGTCCTGTGGCTCGACGAAGGCGCGCTGGGTCCCGACGAACACAACCTGGTGATTGAAGCCGCCGCCGCCCTCACCGCCGGCCCCGATCGCACCTACGTTTTCCAGAGCATCGGCGATGGTCGCTCCGCCGCGTTCCTGCCGGCGCGTTCGCCGCTCAACGATCTGCTCGGCATCGCGATGATCATCGCCGATGCGAAATTTCTCGACAGCAAGGGCGCGGCGAAATTCGTCACGCCAACGACCACGAATCTCATGCGCCGGCTTTCGTTCCTGCGCAAGCCGACCGCGCCGGCCGCGCCGGTCACTCCGCCGCCGGCTTCGCCTCCGCTCGCCACGCGAGTAGCTAGTCCTCCGCCCCCTGCGCGTCCCGCGGCGCCACCTCCGGCAGGCGCCGCGCGTCCCGGTGTGCCTGCCCGGCCTGCCGCTCCCGCCCCGCAGCAGCGCCCGGCCGCGCCACAGGCCAAAGCTCCGCCGGCCGCGCCTGCGCGTCCTGCCATCCCGCCCAAAGCTCCGGTTGCTCCGCCCAAGGCCGCGCAGCCCGCAGCAAGGCCGGCGGCGCCACCCGCGCGCCCGGCCGCGCCGCCTGCAAAATCCGCCGCGCAGCAGCGGCCCAGCAGCAGTGCTGATTCTGACTCCATCGCCTTCGAGATTTCCGACATCGATCCGAAGTCTTTGCTCAAGGGCGCCACGCGCGCTGCGCAGCCCGAAGCGAAACGTCCCGATCTGCGAGTCGTGCAGACCGATCGCCTGCCGAGGCTCGAGTTGCGGCTCGAATCGGATCCGATTCCCGAACTGATCCAGGATGAGGCGCCGGCGCGGGAAATCGCGCTCGAGCCGATGTACGCCGACGGAGTCAGCGGCGAAGAAGAAACCACCGAAGTCGAAGCGCTGGCCGCGGCCGACGCCGACGCCGACATGAACGTCGAGCCCGAATTCGTCGATGAGGCGCCGCAGTTCACTGCTGGCGCGGGTCAGTTCGAGTTCTACGGCCAGATTTTCGAGCTCCATGTGCAGCAACTGGTGAAGCTCAAAGGCAGCGGCGGAACACGTCGCTTCGAAGTACTCGTTCGCGACGCGCACGCGGACAATGAATTCGGCGTCGCTCCTGAACGCGTGCTGCAGGACGTACACGACCCGAGCGCCAATTCGGACCTCGACCGGATCGTGGTAGAGCAATTGCTGACCTGGCTCGGTGACCACCGCGGCGTATGGGAAACCGAACCCGCCAGCTTCTCCGTGAACGTCGGCATGGGCACCATCGCCGACCCCAAGTTCGCCAGCTTCGTGGCCGCCTCGCTCAAGAACCACAAGGTTCCGGCCAAGGCCATCGGCTTCGAGATCACCGAGAAGTCCTGCGTCGAACAGGTTCGCGACGTGGACATGTTCATACAGGCCTGCGAGAAGATCGGTTGCCATGTGGTGCTCGACGACTTCACGCTGCATCACAATGCCTTGCGATGGTTAGGATCTTCGGCGCTCAAGTTCCTGAAGCTCGACCCGAAGATCACGGCCATCGCGATGAAAGAACGCGTTCCGCAGGCGCTGGTGGTTGCGATCGCGCAGGCCTCCAAGGTGCTCGGTCTCTCCTGCGTTGCCAAACGGGTCGACACGCCCGCCGTTCGTGACTGGCTCTCGGCCGTTGGCCTCGATTACGCGCAGGGCTTCCTGCTCGACCAGCCGCGATCGCTGACGGCGCTCGCCGCCGATCCTTCCCGAAAATAACGATCAAGCGAACACGCAGCGCGCCAGGCCGTTTGTCCGCCGCGGCTGGCTCCCGTACCTTTGTCGGTTATGGCCGGGTTCGATCCTCTTCGGAATAACCGCAACGCCTTGTTCTGGACGCTGCAGACCGGCGGCTGGGTGGCGTACGCGTTGTCGCAGTATCTGGGCTCCTGGTTCGCCGAGATGCTCGACAAGATGGTGAACTACGGGTTCGTCATCACGCTTGCCGCGATCAGCGGCTTTCTTCTGAGCCTCGAGCTCCGCTTCATCTACCGACGCCTGTGGAAGCACCCGCCCCTGGTCACCATCGCGGGCGCCCTGATCTGTTCCTACGCGTTCGCTCTGGTGTGGCGCGTCATCATCAACGGCGCGTACTTCCATCACAGCGACCCCGAATGGGAGTGGATGCCGAAGAGCTTTTTCGAGATCTTTGGCGGCGCCATGTCGTCGACGTATCTGCTGCTGTGCTGGTCGGCTATCTACTTCGGCGTGAAATATTATGAGTCGCTGCAGGAGCAACGCGAAGCGACCCTGCGAGCGGGCGCGCTGGCGCAGGAGGCACAGCTCAAGATGTTGCGCTACCAGCTCAACCCGCACTTCCTGTTCAACACCCTGAACGCCATCTCCACGCTGATTCTCGACAATCAGAACCGCACCGCGAACCAGACGGTAATGCGGTTGTCCGAATTCCTGCGCTACACACTCGACCAGGACCCCATGAAGAAGGTCACTCTGCGGCAGGAAATCGAGGCCATGAATCTCTATCTCACCACCGAGAAGCTGCGTTTCGGTGATCGGCTCAAGCTCGAATACGCCATCGAAGACCAGGCGCTCGAGGCCTTGGTCCCGAGCCTGCTGCTGCAGCCGCTGATCGAGAATGCCGTGAAGTTTGCGGTATCACCCGCGGAACAAGGCGGCACGATTCGCATCGAGGGACGCGCCCGCGGTTCGATGCTGGAGCTGGCCGTCACCGATGACGGCCCGGGTCTCAACAAGGCGGCACCGGCCGCCAGCCGCGGCGTCGGTCTCCGCAATACCCGCGAGCGCCTGGCGGTGCTTTATGAAGATCGCCATCGAATCGCGACACTGGACAACAAACCCGGACTGCGCATCGAGCTCGGGCTACCGCTGGAACTGGCACCTGCCTGACATGAACACACTGCGCAAACTTCGCACTTTATTGGTTGATGACGAAGCGCTGTCACGGCGCGGGCTCGAGCTGCGCCTGCGCGTTGCCAATGACATCGAGATCGTCGGCCAGTGCAGCAACGGCCGGGAGGCACTCGACGCCATCCGCGAAAAACGTCCGGACCTGGTATTCCTCGACATCCAGATGCCGGGCCTCTCGGGTTTCGATGTGCTCGCGCAACTCCAGCCGCACGAGCTGCCGATGGTGGTATTCGTCACCGCCTACGACCGGTTCGCGGTGCAGGCATTCGAAGCGCGTGCCATCGACTACGTGCTCAAGCCCGTCGACGACTCGCGGCTCGGCGCCACGCTCGCCCACGTGCGCGAGCTGACCGAGCAACGCGCTGCCGTGACGGAGCGCAATCAGCTCGTGAACCTGTTGGCCGACCTTCGCGGCAGTGGTGAGATCGAGCCGGGCGAACCGTTCGGCAGCGGAAATGCTCCGAACTGGCTGCCGATCCGTAACGGGCGCGAAACCGTGCGCGTGCCGGTGCAGGCCATCGAATGGGTGGACGCCGCCGGCGACTATCTATGCATTCACGCCGACGGCCACACGCACATCCTGCGCGCCACCATGCGCGAGATGGAAAACCTGCTCGATCCCCGCCTGTTCCAGCGCGTGCACCGCTCCACGATCGTGAATCTCACGCGCGTGAAGAGCCTTCGGGCGCACATGAACGGCGAATATTTCCTGCGACTCGAAGGCGGGCAGGAACTCAAGTTGTCGCGCACCTATCGCGACAAGGTCGAATACTTCCTCAAACGCCCGCGCGCGCACTGACTTATCCTCGGCGCGCCGTATGCCGCGCCGCGCCGCTTTTCTCCCCAATCTGCTTGC
>DASTTJ010000183.1:0-3176 GCA_035760205.1 Steroidobacteraceae bacterium
GCAGCTGCTCGAAAAACCGGTTGGCGGCGCCCTTGGCGTCGAGGTGCGGGACGTTGTACTGATCCTGGAGCACCGGCATGCGCGTGCCGTCAGCCGCAAGGAATTCGCGCGTGTCCTCGAGCGTCGACCAGATCGCGTGACGGACGCCGGCTTGCGCCGCCGCCGCGGCCAGGTTGTGCGCCTGGACCAGCTCCTTCTGTGCCGAGTGGTGTTCCCAGAAATTCGTGACGAGGAACGCGCCGTATGCCCCTTCGAGGGCCCGCCGCACGCTGCAGCCATCATCGATGTCCGCCAGCACCACCTCCGCACCCGCCCGTTTCAACTCGGCGGCCGCGGCTCCATCCGGCTTGCGCGTCACCGCCCGCACTGCAAAGTGGCGGCCAGAGTCGGCCAGCAAGGCGCGGGCAAGCCCGCCCCCTTGTGCACCAGTGGCACCAAAGACGGTAATGATTGGCTTGGACATCCGCGACCTCCGTTTGGGGAAGCGCAGGTTAGGGAGATGCCCGCCCCCTGTTTGTTAAGTCGTACTTAGCGATTTCTTAAAATCACGCTAACGTGTGCGCAAGGGATAAGAAGAATATGGCGTTGACCCAGGACATCATCGATTTGTTGGCTGCGGGTGTCGGGCATCAGGTCGGCGGCTGCGCGAACGACGGCCGACCGTCGCTGTGTCGCGGACTCGCGGCGCAACTCGAACCCGATGGCCGGCTGGTGGTGATCCTGTCCGCTGAGTCAGGATTCGAAGTGCTGGCGGCGGTGCGCCAAAACGGCCGCATCGCTCTCAATCTCACGCTGCCCGAGAATTACAAGTCGATCAGCCTGTTGGGCCGCGATGCCGTGGTCAGCCACGGCGGGGCCGAGTTTCGCGAGTTGGTGAACGACCGCTACCAGAAATTTCGCTCGCAACTCGATGTCCACGGCATTCCGCCGGCCTACACCGAAGCTTGGTATGTCCGTCCCGACGACGACCTCATGGCGATCCGCTTCACGCCTTTCTCCGCGCGCAACCAGACGCCGGGACCCGATGCAGGCAGCGCGCTCGCGCTGACGAACCGATGAACCGCAGGATGACGGACGACCTCACGCTGTTCGGCGTGCGCCGCATGATGGAAGGCGTGGTCCCGCCCACGCTCTGCACCGTGTCGGCGGAGCACATGCCGAACGTGAGCTATCTGTCTCTGGCCGAGTACGTCGATCCGCTGCACATCGCGTTGTCCTATCAATTCTTCAATCGCAGCCGCGAGAACGTGCTCGCGACGCGGCGCGCGGCGCTGACGCTCGATGACCCGTACACCGGTGCGGGCGTGGTGCTGCAACTCGAGTACCAGCGCACCGAGACCGAAGGCCCGGTGTTCGAGCGTCTGCGCGCCAAGCTCATGAGCGTCGCCAGCCACGTCGGCATGGACCAGGTTTTTCACCTCCGCGGCGCCGACATCTACCGCGTGCTGGAACTGCGGCGCGTGCCAGGCCGGCGCGAATTGCCCGCCGCACAACCGCGCGTGGATCTCGCCACCAACTCCCGCCTGCTCTCCGAACGGATGGCGAACTGCGGTGAACTGGCCGACCTGCTCGACACATTTTTAGACGGGCTCGGCGAGCTGTTGCGCATCGACAATGCCATGTTGTGGCTGTTCGATTCTTCGCAGTCGGTGCTCACACTGCTCGCAAGCCGCGGCTACGAAGTGGGCGGCGCGGGAGCCGAGATCTCCACGGGCGACGGCATCGTCGGCACGGCGGTGCGTGAGGGCGTGGCGATCAGGGTTGGGCACATGATGAACATGGCGCGGTACGCACGCGCCGCGCGCGATCGTGCCGATGCCCTGGGATTCGAGCCCGTACTCAAATCCGAAATTCCGCTGCCGGGACTGAAGGAACCGCGCAGCCAGCTCGCGGTGCCACTGCGCGCCCGCGGGCGCGTGTTAGGCGCCTTGCTGGTGGAAAGCAAAAACGACCAGCATTTCGGTTACGACGATGAAGACGCGCTGATGCTGCTGTGCGGCCAATTTGCCGTGGCGATGAGCCTCATGCAGCCGCCCGAATCCGAATCGCCGCCGCGCGAGCCGCCCAAGGCGGTCGTGCAGCCGCAAGCCGGCCCCGCCGTGCGGTTGCGGCGCTACTCGCGCGACAACAGCGTGTTCCTCGACGAGGTCTATCTGATCCGCGGTGTCGCCGGCGCCATTCTCTGGAAGCTGGTGGCTGAATTTCTGCGCAGCGGGCGTCGCGAGTTTTCAAATCGCGAGCTGCGTCTGGCGCCGGAGCTGCGGCTGCCAGACGTGCAGGACAACCTGGAGGTTCGCCTGTTGCTGCTGCAGCGCCGGCTCGCCGAACAGAATGCAGCCATTCAGCTCGAGAAGGCCGGGCGCGGACGCATGCGGCTTCATGTGACCCGCGCCATGACCATGGAATCCGATTGACCGAAGGAGTCGTCACCCTTCGCAGCCTTCTGCGAGACGTCGCGAGGGGAAACCAGGATGGGCTGATCCAGCAGCTCCGACACACTGCTGTGGGGTAGCTTGTAGCGGATTTTGAGGAAGCTGCGGCGAGCGGCGCATGGCAGAGACCGCGGCGCTGCTGGCCGATGCGGTATTGCCCGAACGTCCGGTACGTTGACTGGTTAGGCGGAAAGTGCTGAAGTCGATTCAATGAGTTACTGGTGGCCCATGTGTTATCCCGCACTTTCGCTCCTTTGTAACGCCGCATTTCTGCGGTCTACTTGCCGTTAGGCCGCAGACTCGTGCAATTCGTCCGCGCACTCCGAGATCGCGTTCGCAGCGGCGAGATCACGACTTCCGTGCGATTGTGGCAACGGCCGAAGGTGCGCATTGGCGGTCGCTACTCGTTGCCGCCGGGCGAAATTGTGGTTACAAAGCTTTCTGAGATGTCGTTTGCGGACGTTACTCCAGAGATGGCACGCCGCTCCGGCTTCTCGGGGATCGTTGAGCTTCTCAAGGTGGCAAAGCACGGAGCAGGGCGACGGGTATTCTTTGTCGAATTTCGCTTCGTACCACCTAGCGAAGCTCGCTCGGGTCTGCGGCCTAACACCTCGTGTATGGACTCCTCTGGCAAGTAGGCTGATCTGATCTCTTCATGCCGCTAGCGCGGAGTGCGGCTGCATTCGTGTATCCGTCCTGCTGATGGGCGAGCGAAGCTGCCCTGGACATCATGAGAGTCGCCGA
>DASTTJ010000184.1:0-4308 GCA_035760205.1 Steroidobacteraceae bacterium
AAAAGGGGACAGATCCATTTACGATCTGTCCCCTTCTTACTATTCAGCGAGTCGGATCCGAAAATAGATCTGCCCCCTTTTTTGCTCAGTTCGAGGCGGGCACGTCCCTCATCGAGAGGCGCACGCGACCCTGACGGTCGACTTCGAGCACCTTCACGCGCACGTTGTCGCCTTCCTTGAGCTTGTCCGAAACCTTTTCGACGCGCTCCTCGCTGATCTGCGAGATGTGCACGAGACCGTCGCGGCCCGGCAGGATGGTGACGAACGCGCCGAAGTCCATGAGGCGGACTACCTTGCCTTCGTAGATGCGGCCGACTTCGACGTCGGCGGTGATCAACTCGATGCGCGCCAGGGCTTCGCGGCCCGCGGCGCCCGAGACGCTGGCGATCTTGACCGTGCCATCGTTCTCGATGTCGATCGTGGTGCCCGTCTCTTCGGTGATCTGGCGGATAACCGCGCCACCCTTGCCGATGACGTCGCGGATCTTCTCGGGGTCGATCTTGAGCGTGATGATCGAAGGCGCCCATTCGGACATCTTCTCGCGCGAGCTGGCAATGACCTTGTTCATCTCGCCGAGGATGTGCAGGCGGCCTTCTTTGGCCTGCGCCAGCGCGACCTTCATGATCTCGGGCGAGATGCCCTCGACCTTGATGTCCATCTGCAACGCCGTGACGCCGTCTTTCGAACCGGCAACCTTGAAATCCATGTCGCCCAGGTGATCTTCGTCACCCAGGATGTCGGTGAGGACCTTGAAGCGCGTGCCTTCGAGCACGAGTCCCATGGCGACACCGGCAACCGGCGCCTTGATCGGCACGCCAGCGTCCATGAGCGACAGCGATGCGCCGCAGACGGAAGCCATGGACGAGGAGCCATTCGACTCGAGAATTTCCGAGACGATACGGATGACGTACGGGAATTTTTCCATGTCCGGCATCATCGCCGCGATGCCGCGGCGGGCCAGGTTGCCGTGGCCGATTTCGCGGCGCTTCGGCGAACCCATCATTCCCGTCTCGCCGACCGAGAACGGAGGAAAGTTGTAGTGGAACATGAACGGCTCGCGGCGTTCGCCTTCGAGCGCATCGATGATCTGCGCGTCGCGGCCAGTGCCGAGCGTGGTGGCCACGAGCGCCTGCGTTTCGCCACGCGTGAACAGCGCCGAACCGTGGGTTCGCGGCAGAACGCCGACCTTCACCGTGATCGGACGTACCGTGGTCGCGTCGCGACCATCGATACGCGGCTCACCGTTGAGGATGCGCTGGCGGACGATGTTGCTCTCGAGCTTGAACAATGAATTGTCGACGTCGTCGGCGGTGTATTTGGACGCATCCCCGCCAGACAGGGCGAGAATGGCAGCGGCCTTGATCTCGCCGACCTTTGCGTAACGCGACTGCTTCTCGGTGATGAGGTAGGCATCGGACAGCGCCTTCTGCGAGTTCGCGGCGACGGCGGCATCGAGCTCCGCGCTGGCAGCGTTCGGCTTCCAGTCCCACTTCGGCTTGCCGACAGCGGCGACCATCTCGTTGATGGTCTTGATCGCGACCTGCATCTGCTCGTGGCCGAACACCACGGCACCGAGCATCTGCTCTTCCGACAGGCCTGAAGCTTCGGATTCGACCATGAGCACCGATTTCTGCGTACCGGCGACCACCAGGTGCAACTGCGATTCGGTGAGTTCCTTGCGCGACGGATTCAGCAGGTACTGACCATTCTTGTAACCGACGCGCGCGGCGCCAATGGGACCCGCAAAGGGTACACCGGCCAGCGACAGCGCGGCTGAGGCGCCGAGCAGCGAGGGAATGTCGGCATCGATGTCCGGATCCATGGACAGGACCAGAGCAACCACCTGGACTTCGTTGAAGAAGCCGTCGGGGAACAGCGGACGAATCGGGCGATCGATGAGACGCGAGGTGAGCGTCTCTTTTTCCGTGGGGCGGCCTTCGCGCTTGAAGAAGCCACCGGGGATGCGACCCGCGGCGTAGGTCTTCTCGACGTAGTTGACGGTCAGCGGGAAGAAGTCCTTGCCCGGGACGGCCTTCTTGGCCGCGACTGCGGTGACGAGGACCACGGTGTCGCCCATCGAGACGATGACCGAGGCGCTGGCCTGGCGGGCGACTTCGCCGGTTTCGATGGAGACCGAATGCTGGCCGTATTGAAATGATTTCTTGAGAACGCTCACGCTTGATTCCTTCACGAGGCCCAAATGCCTCGAGTGCGTTTAAACAGATGCAACGAAAAAGGCCGCGCGGAATGCGCGGCCCGTAGGGTTCGGTAGTTAGCGCCGGAGGCCCAGACGCTCGACGACCTCCTGGTATTTCGCAGGCTTCGTGGCCTTCAGGTAGTCGAGGAGCTTGCGGCGCTGGTTCACGAGCTTTACGAGCCCGCGACGCGATGAATGGTCGCGCTTGTGCGCGCCGAAGTGATCACCGAGGCCGTTGATACGCTCGGAAAGCAGCGCAATCTGGACTTCGGGGGACCCGGTGTCGTTGGTGGCGCGCTGGAATTGGGTGACCACACCGGTCTTCTTTTCAGTGGCGAGAGACATCTTAAATTTGATCCTTCAGAACGAATTTATTACCTGGATTTTCGGGCGCGAATACTACAGAAAAGGTCCTGCAAAGCCTAGGCTTGGGTGGATTTTGTGGCCATCAGGCGGCGGGGCTGCAGCCAACCGTCCGGCAGGGGTTCGGCCAGGCCCAGAAAAACCCCTCCTGGGCCGTACAGACCGACTCGCCGATCAGGTGCCGGGTTCTTCACGTCGCAGCGCACCGCCTGTCCGTGCCGCAGCGCCACGACCTGCTCCGGTGTGACCCAGGCCTCGGGCAGACCGCGCAACGCCACCTCGGGCTTCAGCAGCGCATTGGCATCCCCTGCTCCGGCCAGAACCGCATCGAGCGTGGACATCGGCATGTCGCGAAAGGGCGTAACCCAGCTCCGGCGCAGCCGGGTCAGATGTCCGAGTGTCCCCAGTGCCCGCGCAATGTCCTCGCCGAGCACGCGGATGTACGTGCCTTTGCCACATTCGCAGACCAGGTCCAGCGCGTCAGGCCGCACAGCGAGCAACTCCAGGCGTCGGATATCGATGCTGCGTGCCGCGCGCTCCACCTCGACTCCCTTGCGCGCCAGTTCGTACAGCGGCCGGCCCTCGCGCTTGAGCGCGGAGTACATGGGTGGAACCTGCTGGGTTATGCCGCGAAACGCGGCGAGCGCGGTCTCGATGAGCGCCGGATCGAGCTTAAGCACCGGCTGCCGGTCGACCACCTGCCCTTCGGCATCCCCGGTATCGGTACGGGCGCCGAGCTGGACCGTGAACTCGTAACACTTGGCGCCGGATTCGATCTCAGCGATGACCTTGGTGGCTTCATCCAGGCACAGCGGCAACATGCCGGTGGCCATCGGATCGAGCGTGCCGACATGGCCCGCGCTGCTGGCGCCATACGCGCGGCGCACACGCTGCAGCGCGCCGTTCGACGTAAGCCCCTGGGGTTTGTCGAGCAGGATGATGCCGTTTGGCATGGACCCTATTCCGGCTTTGGGTCGGTTTCGTGTTTGTCGGACTTCACCGCGCCGTCGATGAGACGCGTGAGCTTGTCGGCGTGTTCAATCTGCTGGTCGAAGACGAACTCGAGCTTCGGTGCGTGGCGCAGCGACAGCGCCCGCCCGATCGCGCCGCGTAGAAATCCAGAGGCGCGATTCAAGCCCTCGGTGACTTCCTCGGGCGAGTGTTTGCTCGCGAACGGTACGAAGAAAATGCGCGCCGTCGACATGTCCGGCGCAACAGTCACCTTCGTGATGGTGATGTTGCCGACGCGGGGATCACGCACTTCGCGCGCCACCAGCGTCGACAACACCCGCTGCATCTCGCCTTCGATGCGCCCGAGCCGCTGAGATTTGGCGCTCAAATTTTTCTCATGGCTGACTGGCCCACATCACTGAATGCTGCGAGCGACCTCGACGCGTGAGTAACACTCGATCTGATCGCCGACGCGCACGTCCTGGTAGTTCTTCACGCCGATACCGCACTCGGTGCCGGCACGCACTTCGCCGGCGTCGTCCTTGAAACGCCGCAGCGACTCGAGCGCACCCTCGAAGATGACCACGCTGTCACGCAGCACCCGGATCGGGTTGTTGCGCTTGACCACGCCTTCGGTGACGAGGCAGCCGGCAACCACGCCGAACTTGCTCGAGCGGAACACTTCTCGAACTTGAGCAGTTCCGAGGATGGTTTCCTTGATCTCCGGCGCCAGAAGGCCAGAGAGCAATTGCTTCACGTAGTCGATGGCTTCGTAAATGATGCTGAAGTACTGAACT
>DASTTJ010000185.1:0-12808 GCA_035760205.1 Steroidobacteraceae bacterium
CTGCCCGAAAATCACATCGGGCACATCCTGATTTCAGGCGACAACGTCACCAAGGGTTATTACGAGAACCCGGAAGCCAACGCCAGGGGCTTCACGGCAGACGGCTGGTTACGCACCGGCGACCTCGGAATGATTCAGGGCGGCAAGCTGTTCATCACCGGGCGCGCGAAGGAAATCATCTTCGTCAACGGCCAGAACTACTACCCGCACGACATCGAGAGCATCGCCATCCGCGCCGAAGGCCTGGAACTCGGCAAGGTGGTCGCCACGGGCGTGCGGCCCAAGGCTGCGAGCACCGACGACCTCATCATCTTCGTGTTGCATCGCATGGACATGAAGGAATTCCTGCCGCTGGCGACGCAGGTCGCGCGACTGGTCAACGAACACACGGGCCTCGAAGTGGCGCACGTGGTTCCCGTGAAGCGCATTCCCAAAACCACCAGCGGCAAGATCCAGCGCCACCTGCTCGAAGAAGACTACGTGAGCGGCGTGTATGGGGCCGAACTCGCCGAGTTGGACAGCCTGCGCGCTGCCGCGGAAGCCGTCAGCGGTGCACCGGTGACCAGCAACAAGATCGAACAGACCATCAAGGACATCTGTGATGCGGCGCTCGAGCGCAACATCAACGTCAACGACAACCTGTTCGAACTTGGCGCAAGCTCCTTGAAGCTCATCGAAATCCACGAACAGATCGACCGCGTCTACCCGGGGAAGGTCGACCTCACGGAGCTGTTCGACTTCCCGACGATCGCCGAACTGTCACGTCATCTCGAAGGCAAGTTGGCAGCGACGGTCTGATCGCCCTGCACCGCGCCTTCTGCCTGAGAGGCAAGGCCGACGTCGGGCGACTGGTTGGAAAACATCACCACGGCCACCAGCAGTGCGAGTGGCACGAGGACAGCAAGGGCGGAACGGTCGAAGGCGAACATGGTTTTGGGCTCCCGTGGCATGGGTGAAAACTTAACCGACGCAGCCCGCTCGAAAAACCGGACAAAACCGAATTCATTGTCTGGCCCTGCTTGACAATCCTCCCTAGAATGTCCAGCCATGGATCAGCTTCAGGGCATGCGCGTCTTCACCCGGGTGGCGGAACTGGGCTCTTTTGCCCGCGCCGCCAACACCCTCGACCTGTCCCGCGCCATGGCCAGCAGTTATGTCGCGCAGCTCGAAAAGCACCTCGGCACCCGCCTGCTCCATCGCACCACGCGCAAGGTGTCGGTCTCACCGCAGGGCGCCGTGTACCTCGAGCATTGCCAGCGCATCCTCGCGGAAATTGACGCCGCCGATGACCAGCTGCGGCTGGCGCGCAATCGTCCACAGGGAAAGCTTCGCGTCGATGTGCCGGTGGCCTTCGGGAAATACCTTTTGCTGCCGGCGATTCCGCTGTTCACCCAGCGCTACCCGGACATCGCGCTGGAAGTGCGCTTCAACGACCGCTTCGTGGACATTGCCGCGGAGCATGTCGACGTCGCGGTGCGCGTCGGCAAGATCAACTCGCCCGACATCATCGCCAGGCGCATTGCTGCCTCGCGCATGCTCACCTGCGCGTCGCCGAAATACCTGGCTCAGCACGGCATGCCGCGCACGCCGGAAGACTTGCGCAAGCACCGTCTCATCGGCCATCTACGCGGCGACGCCAACCGCCCCGCGGACTGGCAGTTCCGGCAAGACGACGGCACGCGCTCACTGCGGCTGCCGATGGCGCTGTCTTTCAACACCGTCGATGCGCTGACCTCCTCCGCGCTCGACGCCCAGGGACTCGTGCAACAGCTCGACCTCCTGGTGAGCAGCTATCTCGCTGAAGGACGGCTGGTGGAGGTGCTGCGCGAACATTCCTGCGAAGGTCCGCCGCTCAGCGTGATTTATCCGAAGGCTACCCAGCACCTGGCCAAGGTGCGCGTGTTCGCCGATTTCGCGGGTAGTCTGATGCGCAACTACGAAGCGCGCATGCGGCGCGCCGCGGAGCCCGCAACGCGCTGAGCGCGCCGCCCACTATCTACCGCGTGCTCCGGTTCTGAGCCAAGGTTGTGCCGGCATGGCCGCGACACCCCTCGAAGAAATCACGGTCGGGTTTATAGACCACCGTCTGCACGTCGAGCAGGCCGAGCACCGAATGGAACAAGTTGTCGTGCGACAGCGCGTCGTCGGCCCTGGCTTCGAGGCATCGCCGGTCCACGCCTTGTGAAGCGGAGAATCCGGGTGAGAGCCAGGCGATCATCGGCACGTGGGTCTGCGTGTCGGGTGCGATGGAGTACGGCAGGCCGTGCAGGTACAGGCCATTCTCGCCCAGGGACTCGCCATGATCGGAGACGTAGATCATGGCCGTGTCGAATGCCGACGTATCGCCAAGCGTCCCCACGATGTCCGCCAGCACGTGATCAGTATAGAGAATCGCGTTGTCATACGAGTTGACCACTTGCTCGCGCGAACAATTGCGCAGCTCGGCGGTCGCGCAATCGGGCATGAAACGGCGGAACTCGGGAGGATAGCGCTTGAAATACGCAGGCCCGTGATTTCCCATCATGTGCAAGACAAAGACCGTGTCCTTTTCAACCTCGGCAAGCTCCGCCTGCAGGCGGCGCACCAGGACTCCGTCGCGACACTCATCGGCGTCACACAGATCGGTAGCCACTTTCGGATCGATCTTCTCGTATTCGATGCCGGCGCCACGGCATACGCCCTTGCAGCCGGATTGATTGTCGAACCACTTCACTCCGTAGCCGACACGCGCCAGCACGTTTAGCAACCCTTCCGAACTGCGAATACGCCGCTCGTCGTAGTTCTCGCGACCGAACGGGGAAAACATGCACGGCACCGACACTTCGGTGGATGTGCCGCAGGCGGTGACGTTGCGGAACGCGGTGACATCGAGCGCGGCGAGTTCCGGCGTCGTTGCGCGCGCATAGCCCAGCAGCGAGAAATTTGCCGCGCGCGCGGTCTCACCGACCACCAGCACGAATACGCGCGGCTTGTGCGGCACCATCGCAACGTGGATCAGGCGCGCATCCGTTCCGACAGGCTCGCGCGGCGCGCGCGCATCGCGTGCGCCACGCGCGAGGTTGCCGACGAGCCCGTAGATGTAGTTACCCGGAGTGATGAGGTAGCGGAGCTCGCGCTGATTGCGCATGAGCGAGGTCACGTCGCGCGAGACGAGTAACACCGACAGCACCGCGACCACGAGCGCGCCCGCCACCGTTCCGCTGCGCACGAAGAACGACCGCAGCCACGGCCGGTGTTCGATGCGAACCCACCAGATGAAAACGATCGGCAATGCCGACCACAGCAGCACGGAACCCACGAGCGACCAGGAAATGAGGTCCTTCGCCTCACGCGCATCGGTCTTGAGGATGTTCTGGATCATGCTCGGATCCATGATCACCGCGTATGTGCGCATGAAATACGCGGCGGCGGCGCTGGCGATGACGTTGACTGTGAGCAGCGGGCGCACCGTCCATCGATTCGACACCAGCGCAAGCAGTACGAAGTGCAGCGCCACCAGCGCGACGAAACACGCCAGGATGAACAACCAGTTTGCGGCGTCGCTCCAAACGCGGCCCTCGCCCACGGCGCTCCACCACGCACCATTACCGGTGGCGATGAGCCACGCGGCGACCAGTAACACTACGGTTTCGACACGAAGCATGGGTCGCAGGCGTGCGCGCATCAGAAGCTCTTCTTGGTTTCGACGAGGAACTGCACCGAGTGCACGGAGGAATCCCCGTCGAGCGGGTACGCGACATCGATGTGCAGCACGTTGCCCAGCGCCGAACGGCTGCTGCCGAAACGAAGGCCAAATCCCACGTCGCGCAGTAATCCTTGCGACGGCGTGCCGAGGGGGTCACGACCCCATGAGGCGCCCATGTCGTAGAACACGGCGCCGCCGACGTTGAACAACTGGAACGGATACCAATTGCTGAACAGGCGCTGCTCGGCGGTGAACAGCCAGCGGCCCTCGCCCGACTGGTAGCGCAAGGGATAGCCGCGCAGGCCGTTGTCGCCGCCCAGCAGGACTTGTCGGTCAGCGTCGAGATTGGCACCCGCGGTGGCGGACAGATTCAGGAACAACACGCGGCGCGGCGACTGGCGGAAGTAGTAGCGCGCGTCGGCGGTGAGCACACCGCCGGCGATCTCGCCACTCTCGAGCCGGCCGCGCGTGTCGATGCCGAAGAACAGCGATTGCCGCTCGGACAGCGACAGTCCTTTCGTCACGCCACCCGTCAGCATCACGGCATTGCGGTCGGAGCCCAGCGACTCGGCGGCGTACCCCAATTGAGCACGCGCGTGCCAGCCGAGCGAATAGTCCTCGGTTTTCTCGATCTGGTCGCGATTGCGCGCGGTGCGGAACGCGTCTTCAACCCATTCGGCGCCGATCCACGGGTACACCAGCGTGCGGTCGGACGGCAGCAGCTGCGGCGCGGCGGCCGCACCGGGCACGGCGGCGAACGCATGGTCTTCGTAGGTCAGACCGACCGACAGCCGCCGCACCCACCCTTCCCGCAAGCCATCGGAATGACCCCAGTAGATAGCCGAAAACTTTTCGTGCGTCGCGAACTGGTCGACGACTTCGCCGAGGTTGTAGCGCGAATCGGTACGCTGGTCATCGAATAGCGACAGTCCGCCGGCCCAGCGGCTGCCCAAAGAGTAGAACGGGTGTTCGAGCGAGAACTCGGCCAGGCGGCCGTCGCTGTTGTCCGAGTAGGCGGTATCGAGGTCCCACCACGACGAGCCCAGTTGGCGATCACGATAGTGGATCAACTTCGAATCGCGATCCACGTCCGACTTGAAGACGACGCCAAGCTGCTTGCCGGTACCGAGGAAGTTGAGCTCCTCGAGCTCGAAGCCTGTGTTGTTCTCGCCGCCCTTGCGGCCGAACGAGATGCCGGGATTGAACGTCCACACGTCCTGCGTCGTGACTTCCACGTCCACCACGCCTTCGTGGAACGCGACGGGGCGCACCAGCGCATCGCGCAGGTAGCGCGTGTCGCGCAGGATGCGCGCGGATTCTTCGAGCAGGCCGGGCTGGTAAAGATCGCCGCTCTTGAACAGAAGCTGATCTTCGATGGTCGACTGTCGCGTCGTGATGTGCAGTCGGTTACCGAGCCGCGACATCGACGTGTCTTCGTCCGCCGCCGCGGTATCGAAAATATCGCGCGAGTTGAAGCGGATTTCGCCGATTCGCGCGCGTTGGCTCGCGAGCTCCGCATCCGCCGGCAGGCCGGTCACGCGCGGAGTTTCGACGCTGGGCGCGCGCGCCTTCAGACTGGGCAGCACGCGCGCTTGCGCCACTGGGACCGCACACATCCCGGCCAGGGTGATCCCTAGTGCAAATCCAGCGAGAGGCGAGCGTTGTGGGCGCCTGATTCCAACCATGCGCCGTTAGACGTCAAGGCGGCAGCGGTCCCGTCGGGATCAGCGCGAACTGCGCCAGCGATACGTGAAGCCGATGTTGATGATCGCCGGCAGCCAGTGGTCGATTTCCGAGGACAGCTCCGGCGCGCCTTCATCCATCTCGAGGACCAGGCAGCACTCATTGCGCTGGTTCGTGGAATTGGTGAGATCCACCAGCGCCGTCAGGTCACCGCTGGCAAAGGTCCAGGTCCGGCTTCCACGCAGATCGAGCGAGATGTAGTCGCCCCATCGTCGCGAGTTCCGTGCCTGCAACTGCAAGGGCGTGAGATCGAGCGGCGTACGCGGCCAACCCGCATGCCATGCAACAAGAGCCGAGATGCTGGCGCTCGGGCCCTTCCATGCCAGGCCCGCTGTCATCGACAGTGGCTGGTCCCAGCTGCGCAGGACGTCACCTTGCGGAGAGTCGTCCGCGACGCGTGCCCACGACAGCGTTCCCCACCCGGTGAGCGAATGCGTGAAGGGTTTGCGCACGCTCAATTCGAGGCCGGTGGCCTCGGAGGCATGCGGGTCGAGACGGATACGATCCGGTGTCAGATCAGGTAATAGAGCGAACGGATCCAGCGGGTTGTCGAAATACGGCACGACGGTCGTCCATCGCTTGCTGTAGGCCTCGAGCCCGAGCTGCAGCTCCCCGGCCGTGTCGTACTCCAGCCCGATGATCGAGTGGATAGACACCTGCGCGGAATCAGGACGCTGCTGGGCTTCTTCCACGCGCCACTCCTCGACGTGCTGCGCCTGCGTGAAGCGACCGATGGAGCCGTACAGCCGCCACTCGTCGGCGAAGTCGTAGCGTAGATTGAGGCGCGGACTCACCTGCGTGTGATTCCCGTCGCCGGGAGCTTCGTAGTGTTGAGCATCGAGGCGGATGCCAACCTCCGCCTCGAAGTGTTTCCACCTGCGCCGGTTCGCCCCATAGACAGCATAGGTCACGATTTCCGGGCGGACGGCGTACTCCAGGTCCTCGGTGAGGCCGCGGGAAAACGCGGCCGCCACTTCTGGCGAAAATTCCGAATGCCGCGAGTATCGGTAGTCAGCGCGCGTCGCCCCGAGCGTCAGGCCAAAGGTATAGCGAGATGCGTCGCTCCGCTTGAATGTCCAATCGTTGGCGAAGTCGAAGCCATTGAAACTGCGCCTTTCGTCGAGCGTGCCCGTCGCCACTCCCGGATTGCGCAACGTGCCCTCGCGGCCGCGCTCGGCGGAAGTGACCACCAGGCTCGCACGCGTGCGCAATGAATCGTTGAACTGGTGATCGCGCGCCAGCCACACGTATTCGTCGCGGTAGCGCGCGGACGCCTCCTCTTCGTCGGCGGCCGAACCGAGCTCGAGTCGATCATCGAGCAGCAGCCATCCCACGGTCCACGCGCCCTTCCCGGTCAGATAACGCACACGTCCGAGCGTGTCGCTGAACTTCGGCTTGCCGAATCCGTCTTCTACCTGATCGATCGTGTCCAGCACGCTATGCCGGATCGAACCCAGCCATTCGATCGGCAATTCCTGGGCCTTGCCAATCGACGAAACGCCGGCGGAGATCAGGCTGGCGCTGGCGCGAAACTCATGGCCCTGCGCGTACGACGGCGCGGTGACATCGATGACTCCGCCGGAGCGCGTGCCGTATTGCACGGGAAACCCGCCGCTGAACACTTCGATGTGTTCGATGCCCGCCGGATCGATGGCGCTGATCAGACTCTGGAAGTTCTTGAGATGAAACGGATCGAGCAGCGGAATGCCGTCGTAGCGCACCAGCACGTCTTCGCTCAGCGAGCCACGGATGTAGGGCCGCGCCGAGGCGTTGCTGGCAATGCCCGGCAAAGAATGCAGCGCGCGTAGCGAATCGTCGTGACTGCCGGGCACGCGCTCGATATCGGTGGGCGACATTTTGCGCGGCTCCGCGAGCCCGCCGTCGATCGCGTAACGACTGGCATACACCGAAACCTCGTCCATCGGCTCGTCGGAGACTGGGACAGGCGCCGGCGGAGCCGCGCGCACGACGACGTAGGTATTCGGCCCCAGCGTGCGCAGTGCGAGTCCGTTCGCCGCGAGCGCCGCACGCGCGCGATCGAGCGGCGTATCACCGGCGCGCGCGGGCGGCGCCACGACATCGGGCGGCACCAACTCGGAGCTGTAGATGACGTCCGCACCGCTCTGCTTGAGCGCCTTCAGCACGCCTTCGACGGTCTGCGCGGAGGCGGTAGTTTGTCTGGCCGCTGTACTTTGTCCGGCTGCACCGGCGCAGCAGGCAAGGACAAAACAAATGAAGTGAAGGCGCGCTCTAGCTGTGCGGGGTCGTGAAATCACGCGCGGAGCTTACCCGGATCACGCCATCGCGCAATTCAAAACGCAACGTCGTCGAGGCCATGACAGCGGTCAGCGCTTCCACGGCCGAAAGGCCGCGCACGTTGCCATGCATGCGAATGCCGTCGGCCTGCTCGCGCACGCGGCTATCGGCGAGCTCGAGCTTGCGCCCGGTCTCGCGGGCGAACCAGTCGAGAAATTCCCGCAGCGGACGATTCTCGATGTCGATCTCGGGTGCCATGGATTCCGCCCACGCCCATTCGCGACCCACGGTGGCGATCGGTCGTCGTGTCACGGTGCGATTGCGGTCGATCAACACTTCCGTACCGGCGTTCACCGTGGAATCTCCGTCGGTCGCATGCCATGACACGCTGCCTTCGCGCACCCTGAGGCGAGTTGCGCCGTTGAGGATGGCTACCGCGAACTGCGTGCCCACGTGGCGAAACTCGCCCGCAGGTGTGACCACCATGAACCGGTCGCTGCCGCGCGATCCCGGCGGAATGTCGACATAGAGCTCACCTCGCTCGAGCTTCACGGCGTTCGCTGCCACCACTTTGAACGCCGAAGCGCGTGCGACCCGCAGATTGCCGCCGCCCGCGAGCGTAGTCAGCGAATCGCCGCGTACATCCAGGGATTGTCCGGCGTGCAGCGATGCACCCTGCTCGAGGACCGTATCGCCCCGCACGAAGCGCGCTTCGACGACACCGGGCGCATCGAAGCGTGCGAGCTGGCCGACTACCGCGCCGCCGACCAAATCCGTCATGAAAATATTCCAGCCCACGACACCGGCGAGAATCGCCACCGACGCAGCGGCCGCAAACGCAAGCCATCTACGCCGTGGACCGCGAACCTCTACCGGCGACTGAGTGACTGCGCGCCATTCCTGCTCAGTGGCCGCGCGAATACGCTGCAATGCTTCTGCGGACAGCGACGGCGCACGCAGTCCCTCGCGCAATGCACGATCCGCGGCGTCTTCGCCCCCGTTTCCAATGTTTTTCGAATCGCTCATGGGATCCCTCTAAAACCTTGCGCGGCCGCACCGTCGCCGCCCCAGATCTCGCGAAACGCCTGCCTTGCACGCGACAACCGCGACTCGGCGGCGCTCTCCGAGAGCTGCAGGACCTTCGCGATCTCCGGCACAGTCAGATCGTCGCCGAAGCGCAGTTCGAGAATGCGCGCATAGGTTGCCGGCATCTTGTTCACCACGCGGCGCACCGCGCAGCGCGTCGAGTCCTCGGCCACTTCGTCGAGCGGATCACGAAAGTCCGTGAGCTCCACGACCGTGCCCGGCTTCTGTGCCTCGACCTCGTCGAGGCTCTGTACCTTCGGCTGCCGCTGCGCCTTGCGGCGTACGTCCGCCAGGTGGTTGCGGCAAATCTGGCACAGCCACGTGAACAACGCCGAGCCTCCGCGAAAGGTGCCGAGGCCGCGCATGGCATTGATCATGGTGACCTGCACCGCGTCTTCGAGCGCCGCGGTATCGAGAGAGCTTCGCCGTGCCGCAAACGCGCCGAGACGCGCGGCAAAGGCGTCGAAAAACTGATCGAAGGCGCTCTGCTCACCGCGACGCATCCTGTCGACGAGGTCTTGTTCATCCAGCACTCACTCACCTCGTCACCTTAGACGTCGCCCGTCCCGCAAACCCGTCGAGACGGAAACTGCACAAAGAGTACGTCCAAGTACCGATGAACCAAAGCATTCCCTTGGCCCCTGCCACCCCGACGCGGGCCGGGCCGGCCGCCGGATCGTCGCAGTTGTTCTGGCGCCAGCACCTGTGGTGGCCGCTGCTCGCCTTCACCATCGCGTTTGGCGTTCTGGAGATCTTTTCGCTCGACCTGGTTCTCGCACGCGAGTGGTACTTCAGCGATCACGCCGCGCAATGGCTTGGCGCGGGAAACGGAGCATGGTGGGCACGTGGGATTCTGCACACCGGCGGGCGCTGGCTGGTTCGTGGAATCGCCGCGGGGGCACTCGCAATCTGGGCGTTATCTTTCGGCGTGGCGCGATTGCATGACTGGCGGCGCACGGCGGGGTTCGTGTTTCTGGCGATGCTGCTCGCCACCTTGCTGGTGGGCAGCCTCAAGGCCGTTACGAACGTGGATTGTCCTTGGGATCTCGCTGGCTTTGGCGGTCACAACCCTTACGTCGCACTGTTTGCCGATCGCCCCGATGCGCTGCCGCGCGCCCAGTGCTTTCCCGGCGCGCACGCGTCGTCGGGCTTCGCGTTGATATGCTTCTATTTCGCGTTTCGCGATCGATCGCGCGGCGCGGCACGCTGGATGCTGGCCGCGGCGATTGCGATCGGAATCGCGTTTTCAATCGGCCAGGAAGCGCGCGGGGCGCACTTTTTCTCGCACGATCTGACGAGCGCGGCAATCGTCTGGTGCACGCAGCTCGGGCTGTACGCCGTCTACGCCCGCCCCCCCGCGAATTCGAACGCGTCGATGTGCTCCGGCTTGTGCATGCGGTACCCCTGCGCATAGTCGACGCCTAACTGCGTGACCGCGCGCAGCTTGCCGGTGGAATCCACCTGGCTGGCGACGGTGCGCATGCCGAGCGTATCGGCCATGTGCACCAGCCCGTTTATGAGCGCGCGCGAAACCCGGTCGTCGGAAGCGCCATTCACCAGCGAGCCGTCGATCTTCAGAATGTCGGCATTCACTTCGCGCAGGAAGTCGAAGCGGCCGGCCCCGGTGCCCACATTGTCCACCGATACTTCGCAACCACGTTCGATGAGCGAACGGGCCAGCGCGGTGAACTCCTGCGGCGCAATGCCAGCGTCGAGCTCGGCCACTTCGAAACGGATCGAGCTCAGCGGCAGCCCCGACTTGTCGAGGCAGTGTTCTAGATAGTTGCGGAAATCCGGTCTAACCACCGACTTGCCGGAGAGGTTCACCGAGAACACCGCGTTCGCATCCGCCCAGCGATCGCGATTGCGCTGCATCCACACGAGCAGAGCGCGAATGACCCAGCGATCGATGGCGGGCATGCGCCCGTTGCGCTCGGCTGTGTCGAGGAACTCATGCGAGCTCAACACGCCGAACTCCTGAGTGGGCAGGCGAATCAGGACTTCGACGATCAGCGGCCTTCCCAGGGGTGAAGCGTCGTCGCGTAATGAAACGATGGGCTGCAGGTGCAGCGCGAATTCATCTTCCTTCAGCGCCGAGTCGATGAGGCCGAGCATCTGTTGTTCGCGCGCCAGCGCCGCCAGGTCCCGGGCGAGCTCATCGTCGCTCCCGTGGCTCTCGAAGCGAAGCGCCGCGATGATGGTGGTATTGCCGGTGCCCGTGTCCGCGGCGAGCTCAGGATCTTCGATGGCGAAGTCCCCGGCCTGGTGGATGGCCTTGGCCAGAACGGGCAGCACTGGAGTCAGCTCCAGCACGCGCACCAGGCGATCTTCTTCGCAGGTCGTGAGACCCGAGAAGGCGATCAGTGCGACGCCGCAGAAAAGACCGCCGTCGAAAATGGGAAGGGCACAACGTGCGCGGGCCGTATCTGCGCTCTCCCACCACAGGCCGCAGCCTTGCCCGCGCACGTCGTGCGGATCTTCGATAACTTCGGCGATCAGCGCGTGGTCTTCCGCGAGCAGGAAGTCACCGTTCGACCAGAGCGCAGCCCCGCGACGATCGTGGATCGACAGGGAGAGAATTTCGGGCTGTCGGCGCAAGAGGCCGCGCGCCAGCGGCGCGAGCAGCGAAGCGGAAGTTTCATGGGATGTCGGGAGTTGCGTCATACGTGGCCCATAGATTAGGGACGCGCGGAGACGACATCGTCGTCGCGAGGAAGCGACGTGGGGATCGGGCGACGAAGCGCCCTGAAACCGTGTTAGGTCAAATCGGAAATGGGGCACTCCCCATCTAGCCGTACAGGGACTTTTTGAGCTTCCAGCGCTTGTGCGACCAGGGCCAGTCGGCAGGGGCGGCGCGAATCTGGGCTTCGACCAGGCTCGCGTAACGGGCGGTGAACTCGCCGGCCGGCAACGGCTCGCCAGCCGTCGCAATTCGCTGGAACTCCACTTCATAGTGGCCGCGCGAGACGCGCTTGATGGCGAGGAAATAGGCGGGATAACGCGTCGCGCGTGCGATCTCTTCGGGACCGACGAAGAATGCGCTGTCACGGTTCAGGAAGCGGACCCACAGCTTCCGCTCACCCGACTTGGGTTCCTGGTCGGCCAGAACCGCAATCGCGCGCGGCGCGCCGCGCCGCTGGATGATGTCGCCTAACAAGTCCTGCGCGGGGATCATGCGCGCGCCGAATCGCGAGCGAAGCTTGCGCATCTCGCATTCAGCCCAGCTGTCGACCAGCGGTTTGTAGGCCGCATCCACCGGCATGCCCAGCTGCGTGGTCAGCGCGAGCAGCATCCATTCCCAATTGCATTGATGCGCGCCCAGGAGAAGCACGGGTTTGCCTCGCGCCGCCTCTTCGCGAATCACCTCGGGGTTCCTGAGGGTGAGTCGGCGCGCGAGTTGTTCGGGCGTGAGACGCAATGAACACAACACTTCGATCAGCACGTCGGCGAAACCGCGGTAGTAGTCGCGAATCACGGACTCCCGCTTGGCCTCGTCCCAATCCGGAAAAGAAGTCTTCAGATTTGCTTCGACGACATGGCGGCGATACGGGAACGGTCGCCAGGCGCACCAGGCCATGAAGCGCGCAACGGGATACCAGAGAGCCAGCGGTATCCGCGAGAACACGCGGATCCACGGAGAACATTTGGTGGCGGGTTCTGGCTTTGACATGCGGCGAAAACGGTGCCCGATTTGGTGCCCTCTATCTGATTCGAACAGATGACCCCTTCATTACGAATGAAGTGCTCTACCAGCTGAGCTAAGAGGGCTTATCGATCGGCCACTCACACCATGAGCTACCTGGCGTGAGGGCGCGCATTCTAAATGCGACGGGAGGGCTAGGGAAGCTCTGAAAAGATGGCAGAGGCGCCCGAAACGGGCGTCAGGCTTCGGTTCTGCGACGCAGTCGGATAACCAGGTCGATGCCGTCAACCTGCATGCCCGGTGGGGGTTCGGGCAGGCGCTGGAACTCGACATCGCGCAGGGAAACATCCATCAGCGCGCCGGTGTCGAGGTCGTGGAAGTGGTAGTGAGCGTCG
>DASTTJ010000186.1:0-5529 GCA_035760205.1 Steroidobacteraceae bacterium
AAAGATTCGAAGCTGATCCGCTCGAAGGATCAGATCGATGACATCGCGGCGGGCGCGGGTACGAACCTGGTTCCCGTGTTCGCGCAGCGTTCGGCGCTCAACGTCGAGCTGCTGCAGGGCGCGAAGCATCGCGATGCCGACATCGTCTTCGCGCAGGAACACACGCTGGATCTCGGCGGCGTGAAAGCTGCTATCTACACCATGGGCACCAACCACACGCATGGCGATACCGTGATCCTGGTCGACGGCATATTGTTCTCCGGCGATGTGGCCATGCGCCCGCAGCCGTCATTCGCCAACCCCACGGCCACGATCAGTCACTGGCTCGCCAGCCTCGACAGACTCGAAGCGCTGAAGCCGGAACAACTCGTCCCCAGCCACGGGCCCATTGGCGACGTGTCGATCATCGGGGGTTATCGCGCCTATCTGACGCACATCCGCACGCGTTCGGCCGAGCTCAAGAAGGAAGGCAAGAGCCTGGATCAGGCGATTCAGGCTGTCACGGACGAGATGGCGGTGCAGTATCCGGACAAGAACCGGCTCGCGGGCGCGATCCGCGCCGGCTTCAACGAAGCGCCGTAGAACCGGGCGGCGTTATTTCGTGGCCGCGATCTGATCGCGCATCGCGGTGATGGTGGACTTGTAATCCTTCGCGCCAAAGATCGCCGAGCCCGCGACGAACATGTCGGCGCCGGCGCGCGCGATCTCGGCGATGTTGTCGACCTTCACGCCGCCGTCGATCTCCAGCCGGATCTCCCGGCCTGTTGCATCGATGAGCTTGCGCACGGCGCGCACCTTGTCGAGCACGCTGCCGATGAACTTCTGCCCGCCGAAGCCGGGGTTCACCGACATGAGCAGCACGAGGTCCAGCTTCTTGAGCGTGTGATCCAGGCAGGAGAGCGGCGTCGCGGGATTCAGCACCAGGCCCGGCTTGCAGCCGTGTTCGCGAATCAGCTCGATGGTGCGATCGACATGATCGCTGGCCTCGGGGTGAAACGAAATGTAGGTGGCCCCGGCCTTCGCGAAATCCGGGACGATGCGGTCGACAGGCTTGACCATGAGATGCACGTCGAGCGGCGCGGTGATGCCGTACTTGCGCAGTGCCTCGCACACCATCGGGCCGATGGTGAGATTCGGCACGTAGTGATTGTCCATGACATCGAAATGGATGACGTCCGCGCCCGCATCGAGCACCGACTGGACCTCGACGCCGAGCCTCGCGAAGTCGGCTGAGAGAATGGAGGGCGCGATCCAGGGCTTGTGCTGGGATGACATGGGCATGGCCACGGAGTTTACGCGCCCCGCGATGACTTGATGAGTTCGTACGCTTCGATGATCTGCTGCGTACGTTGTTTGGCGTGTTCGAGCATGGATTCGGGAAGGCCGTTCGCCTTGAGCTTGTCCGGATGATGTTTGGAGAGCTGGCGCCGGTAGGCCTTGGCCACCACTTCGTCGGTGGCTTTGGAGTCCACTTCGAGAATCTGGTAGGCCGCGTTGATCTGCATGCTGCTGCGCGGGGGCACCTGCCCGGTGGAACCGCCATTGCCATTCCCATTGCGCGAGTCCGCCTTGAATTGCTCGCGGCGAAGGCGAAGGACGGCTTCCATATGCGCCAACTCGATGCGTGACACTTCGAGCAGGTCGGCCACCTTCTGGATTGCGAGGCGCGCGGGACCCTGCATGTCCACGCCTTCGAGCGACGCGCGCACCTGCAATTCGAGGAACACCCGCACGAGATCCGGACGATCCGCGCAAGCGTCGGCGAACTCCTGCATGGTCGTTTGCAGATCGAATTCCGCGCCCTTGCCGCGCGAGTAGTGCGCAATGGCCGCGTGTATCTGCACGCCGTTGAGCCGCAGCTCCGCCATCACCTTGCGTGCGGCGGCGATCTCCTCCTCGGAGACTCGGCCGTCGGCCTTGGCGACGTGCCCCATGACTTCGAATGTCGCCGTGAAGAATCGCTCGCCGATTTCGAGGACGCCCGCACCGCCACCGGAGCGGCGCAGGGTCGAGGCGCCCTGGTCGTAGAAGTGACCGAGGATGAGTCCGATGATGGCGCCCCAGGGACTCCGGAAGATCAACAGACCGACGATGACGCCGACGACTTTTCCGATGATGCTCATCGGGGCCAGTTGTTAATATGCATGCCAACTATGCTACCAGCCAAAACCACAAGCCCGCCCGTCCATACGACTGCACTTCGCGGGCTCAAGAAGATCCACACCGGAAAGGTGCGCGACATCTACGAAATCGACGCGCACACCATGCTCATCGTCACCACCGACCGCCTGTCGGCCTTCGACGTGGTGATGCCGGATCCGATCCCCGACAAGGGCCGCGTCCTCAATGCCATCTCCAATTTCTGGTTCGAACGCACGCAACATATCGTGCCTAATCACCTGACCGGCCGCAGCCTCGCCGAGGTGATCAGCGATCCGCCCGAGCTCGCGCTGCTCGCCGATCGCGCTGTCATCGTCAAACGTCTCAAGACCGTGCCGCTCGAAGCCGTGGTTCGCGGTTACATCATCGGCTCGGGCTGGAAGGACTACCAGAAGTCCGGCGCCATCTCCGGTATCAAACTACCTGCGGGGCTCAAGCAGGCGGCAAAGCTGCCCCGGACGCTGTTCACGCCGTCGACCAAGGCGGCCATCGGCGACAAGGACGAGACCATCAGTTTCGAGCAGGCCGCGGGCATCGTGGGCGGCGACATCGCTGCACTCGTTCGCGACACCGCCATCGCTCTCTATGAGTTCGCGGCCCGATATGCGCTCGAACGCGGCATCATCATCGCGGACACCAAGTTCGAGTTCGCCCTGGGGACGGACGGCGCGCTGACGCTCATCGACGAAGTGCTCACGCCCGACTCTTCGCGCTTCTGGCCGGCCGACACCTGGCGCGAAGGCACGAGCCCGCCCTCCTTCGACAAGCAATTCGTGCGCGACTATCTCGAGACGCTCGACTGGAACAAGACCGCGCCCGGCCCAACGCTTCCGCCCGAGGTCATTGCCGGCACGCGCGCAAAGTATTTGGAAGCGCTGACCCGACTAACCGGCGCCGCTAGCTAGTCGCCGGTGTAACTCGGCGAGGCCATCCGTCAACGCTGCAGGACCGGGCTGCAGGATGATCGACGACTTCACTTCGTAGAGATGCCCGCCGCGCACCGCGGGTATGTCACCCCAGCCGGCCCGGGCCGCCACGGTTTCGGGACGGAATTTCTTGCCGCACCACGAACCGAAGATCACCTCGGGTGAGCGTCGAGGCACTTCTTGCGGGTCGGCGATGATGCGGTTCCTGCCGAGCGGCTCGCGCGCCAGTTCTGGAAACACGTCGTCGCCCCCGGCGATTCCGACCAGCTCCGACACCCAGGCGATGCCGGAAATCAGCGGCTCGTCCCATTCCTCGAAATACACGCGCGGCCGCCGGGAAAATTTCGCGGCGCTCGCGCGCACCGCATCGATTCCCGCTTCGAGTCTTTCGATGAGCGCTTGGGCTTTCGATTGACACCCCACGATGCCGCCCAGCATGGCGATCATGCGCAGGATTTCCGCCACGCTGCGTTGATTGAACACGTGCACTTCGATGCCGAGCCGGATCAGCTCCGCGGCGATATCCGCCTGCAGATCGGAGAAGCCGAGCACCAGGTCGGGCTTCAACCCGGCGATCCTGTCTATCTTCGCGCTGGTAAAGGCCGACACACGGGGCTTCTCGCGGCGCGCTCGCGGCGGCCTCACCGTGAATCCCGAGATGCCGACGATGCGCTCGTCCTCGCCCAGCAGGTAAAGCGTCTCGGTGGTTTCTTCGGTGAGACACACGATGCGTGTGGGATAAGTGCCGCCCATGTGCGGCAATCTAATCGTGACACCCGGGTGTGGGCCACTTATTCTGCGCCCCACATGATTCTCGCGTTCTGGAACTGGCTCGACAGGTATCTCTTCGGCGAGCACTCCGAAGGGACCACGCCCGGCGGCCTGGCGCTGCGCATCCTGCGTTACCCCTACGCGCTGCTGCGCGACCTCTCCCGCGGGCAGATCAACCTGTACGCCATGGGCCTGGTCTACGCCACGTTGTTGTCGCTGGTGCCGCTCATCGCTTTCGCGTTCGCCGTGCTCAAGGCCTTCGGCGCGCATCGGGAGCTGCAACCCATCATCCTCGAGTTCTTCAAGCCCATGGGCGCAAGCGCCGGGGAGTTCACGCAGAAAGTCATGGAGTTCGCCGACAGCGTCAGCACCGGCCTCGTCGGCTCGGTGGGTCTCGCGCTGCTGCTGTGGACGCTGTTAGGCACCATCAAGAAAGTGGAAGACGGCTTCAACTTCCTGTGGCGCGTGGAAGAGCCGCGCAGCTTCACGCGGCGCGTCACCGAATACGTGGCGCTGCTCATCGTCGGGCCGATCGTGGTCGTGAGTTTCATCGGGCTGTCGCACAATGCGCTCGAATCCGCCACGGCGGGTTTTGGCGAATACATTCCGTTCTTCAGCAGGATGGTGACGTTCGGCGAGGGCGTGGCGCCGTACTTCATGGTGGCGGCCATCTTTACCGCGGTGTACATGTTCGTGCCCAACACGAAGGTGAAATGGAAACCCGCGCTCATCGGCGGCCTCACCGCCGGCATTCTGTGGGCGGCCGTCGGCAACGTGTTCACGGCGCTGGTCGTGTATTCCACGCGACTCACCGTGGTGTACGCCGGTTTCGCCATCATCGTCGCCGCGCTCCTGTGGACCTATTTCGGCTGGCTCATCCTGCTCATCGGCGCACAGCTGTCGTTCTACGTGCAGAACCGCAACTACCTGCGCATGGGATTGACGGAGCTGCGCCTCTCCGCCGTGCAGCGCGAACAGCTCACGCTCAAGATCATGTTTCTCATAGGCCGTTCGTATCACGACGGCAAGACGCGCTGGTCGGTGGATTCGCTGGCGCACGAACTCGCCATGCCCGGCATCGCCATTTCGCGCATCGTGCATGCTCTCGAAGACTCGCAACTCATCATCCTCACCGACGACGAACGCCTGTTGCCCGCGCGCGATCTCGGTCAGATCACCATTCAGGAAATCGTCGACATCGCCCGCAACGAGAAAGCCGGTCAGGTTGGCTGGCGCAATCTCAAGATTGCCGCCGTGGACGCCATCAGCAAAACGATGGACGACGCCTGGCGCAAGAGCTGCGGTGACATGACGCTGCGGGATCTCATCGAAGAAACCGCGTAGTCAACCGCGCACGATCCTGCCGTGGTCGTTGAACCAGAGATTGCTGTTCGCGGTAGATAGATGTACCCCACCTGCCCAGTCGTCGATCGGATTGACCGGATACGATGAAGCCGCCCCATCCAGGACCTGTGCGCCGAAATCTGTCAGCGTTACCTCGGCGCGCGCGATCTGCTGCCGGCTCCCGCTGAGGTTCAACAAGGGTTGCGGCAAAGAACTGCTGCTCATCCCGAGCATGCGCGAAAACGTGTAGAGATCGCCCACCAGATCGCCGTCGTCAAACATGGCGGCGATCGTGTGACCGACCACCGCCGCCGCCTTCGGGCCCTGG
>DASTTJ010000187.1:0-3801 GCA_035760205.1 Steroidobacteraceae bacterium
GCACGCTGGTGGACGATGAGATCCCGATGAATGCCGGATGCATGAAGCCGTTGCGCCTCATCGTGCCAGAGGGGTCCATGCTCGCGCCGTGTTATCCCGCAGCGGTGGTCGCCGGCAATGTCGAGACTTCTCAAGTCGTGACCGATTGTCTGTATGGCGCGCTCGGCGTGCTTGCGGCCAGCCAGGGAACCATGAACAACTTTACCTTCGGAAACAATGAACATCAGTACTACGAAACCATTGCCGGCGGATCCGGTGCCGGACCGGATTTCGACGGCACCGACGCAGTGCAGACGCATATGACGAACTCGCGTCTCACGGATCCGGAAGTGCTCGAGTGGCGCTTCCCGGTGCGACTGGAGTCTTTCCAGATTCGCCGCGGCTCTGGCGGCGCGGGTAAACATCGCGGCGGAGATGGCGTGGAACGGCGCGTACGTTTTCTCGAACCCATGACGGCGGTCATGCTGGCTAACCACCGGCGAATCGCGCCATTCGGCCTTGCGGGTGGCGAAGCGGCGGCCAAAGGACGCAACTGGATGGAGCGCGCGGACGGGGGCACGGACCATTTCGGCGGCACGTTCGCGAGCGAAGTGCGGCGCGGCGATGTCATCGTCATCGAAACGCCGGGCGGCGGCGGGTACGGTAAGCCGTGAGCAGCGCACCGAACATGAAACGCCTGGCGTTCGCCAGCATCTCCGGCACCGCGCTCGAATACTACGACTTCGCCGTGTACAACACGCTTGCGGCGCTGGTGTTCAACAAGCTGTTTTTTCCGACCGTCGATCCGCTGACGGGTACGCTGCTGGCCTTCGCCACCTACTGGGTGGGATACCTCTCGCGGCCCTTCGGCGGCATCCTGTTCGGAAACCTCGGTGACCGCCGCGGCCGCCGCTACGTGCTGGTGATGACGCTGCTCATCATGGGGATCTGCACCACGCTGATCGGGCTGCTGCCCACGTACGAAACGGCCGGCGTGCTCGCACCGATCTTGTTGGTGGCGCTGCGATTCGTACAGGGAATGGCGCTGGGTGGTGAATGGGCAGGCGCGGTGCTGCTCTCGTTGGAACACGGAACCGCACAACGGCGCGGCCGGAACGCTTCGTTCGCGCAGATGGGTCCATCCACCGGCATGTTGCTGGCGACCGGTGCGGTGGCTCTATCTACATGGCTGATGCCGGATGCCGTCCTCATGGACTGGGGCTGGCGGGTGCCGCTGCTGGCAAGTGTTGTCCTGGTGGCGTTTGGTTTATGGCTGCGCCTGGGTGTCCCCGAGACGCCCGAGTTCCTGAAACTCGATCGGACTGCGACGCAAGCGCGCGCACCCATCGGTGAAGTGCTGCGAAATCATTGGCCTCGGCTGCTGGTGGCAGGCGGCTCGCGTTTCGGGCCTGATGTGCTGTTCTCGCTGATCAGCGCGTTCTGCATCAGCTACGTCACGACGATACTCGGCCACTCGCGCACATTTGCAACGCTGGCCTTGGCCATCGGCGCGGCCTGCAACGTCGTGTTCATCTTCATCGCCGGCACTTTGTCAGACAGCCTCGGTCGCCGCTTGGTGTATGGCTTGGGCGTCGGTGCCGCCGCAGTCTGGTTGTGGATGTTGTTTCCGATGCTGGATTCGGGATCCGAGGTTGCCATCGTGGCGGCCTTCGCCATCGGTTTGTCCATCCATGCCTTTATGTACGGGCCGCAGGGCGCGTTCATCGCCGAGCAGTTCCCCGTTCAGGTTCGTTATGCAGGCTCTTCCATCGCATACACATTCGCCGGGGTGTTTGCCGGCGGCCTCGCACCGCTCGCGTTCACCAGGATCTATCAGGCCAGCGGCGAAACCGGACTCATCGTGGTGTACACGGGCGTGGCGCTGGTGATCACGGTCGTCGCGCTGCTGTCGGCCCGCCATAAATCGGTGCCTGGCACCATTTCCTGAACCGCGGATACTGCCCGCTTCTGGCGAACTACCCGCCGCAGATCTCGTTGCCGAACCGGCGGGCGTTCTGGAATGTCGTTTCCGTGAGCCCCACGGGCCCGAGCGCGCCGACGACGCCCGGATAGTCGCGCATCGAGTCCTGGGCGTTTCGGAGATTGGCGCCGATCTTCTGGATCGTAGTCCCATCGAAAATGAAATCACCCAGAAAAGCCTGTTGCCCTGCGCCGATCATGAAAGCAACCGTTCCCGCCGACAGGCAAACCTCCGTGAACCGGTTCGACGCGTGAATCGTCACATCCTTGATGACGTAATTTCCCGCCGGAACCTGCAATACGTGATGTCGCGGCTCAGTTCCGTGATGCTCGATGTAGTGCTGGCCCGAGAAGGAGCTGGCCGTTACGCGGCCGGTATCAACATCGAATCGCGCAAACGTGAACGTGATCGGATGTCCGACCTCCGACGCCAGCCCGAACACTATGAGTCCATCGCTGCTGCTCTCGGAAAAGCTGACGGATCGCGGCGCTGCGTGCGTGCAGGCATCGAGCAGGAACACGACCGACAGAAGAAGAGTTCGCTTGGACATGACTTCCCAGTCGGGCGATTCAATCCCGCGAGTGTGCCACGGCCCGTGACATCACGCGGCACACTCAGGCCTTGGCGATCTCCGGGCGCAGAACGGAAATATCGGCGGGCTTTACAATGTACGCATCGAAGCCGGCTTCCAGGCCTTTCATGATGTCCTGCTCCCCGCCGTAGCCCGACATCGCCACCAGGCGAACGGAACCGCCTCGCTGCGCCCGAATCGCGCGCGCAATGTCGTAGCCGCTCATGCCTGGAAGGCCGATATCGATGAATGCCACGGTGATCGCTGGATTTCCCGCGATCAGCGGCACGCCGGCGTATCCTTCGGCCGCCTCGTGCACCGAGTGCCCCTCGATCTCAAGCAGCATGCGCAGGCTCATGCGCGCGTCGTCGTTGTCTTCCACGATGGCGATCTGGTGCGGTTTGCGTGCTCCGCTCTCGAGAATAGCCACCCCGTCGATGGAGGGGGCATCAACCGCGGGCAATCGCACGGTAAACGTGGCGCCCTGCCCGCTGCCCAAGCTCTCCGCCTGCACGGTTCCACCGTGCAATTCTGCGAGGCGCCGCACGAGCGTGAGTCCAATACCAAGGCCGCCCTGCGAACGGTCGAGTCCGCGCTCACCCTGCACAAACAGATCGAACGCTCGCGGCAGCAGTTCAGGCTCGAGGCCGATGCCGCTATCGGCCACCTCGAGCAGCGCATGTTCTCCGTGCCGCCGCGTACGCACGGAAATTCGCCCGCCCGCCGGTGTGTACTTGAGCGCGTTGGTCAGCAGATTGCCGACGATCTGGTCGATTCGCGTCGAGTCCGCAAAGACCCATACATTCTCGAGCGACACGTCGAGCACATGGGTGCCGACACGGCCAGTGTTGCGCAATCCGTCGAGCGTGCTCGCGACCGCATCGGCAAGTTCCAGCGGCGCGCGGGTCAGCGAGATCTTGCCGAGGATCACGCGCCCCGCGTCGAGCAGGTCGTCGGTCATGCGGGCGAGATGCCGCGCCTGACGCGTGATGATGCCGGCGGCTGTGGCCAGACCGGGCTCGAGCAAGTTGCGCTGCCGGTCGATCAACTGCGATGCATTGGTGATCGCCGCGAGCGGATTGCGCAGCTCGTGGCCGAGCATCGCGAGGAACTCGTCTTTAGCTTTGCTGGCGCGTTCGGCAGTGAGCCGTGCATCGTGTTCGCGCTGAAACGACGCAGCGCGCTCGTCATGCGCTTTCGCCAGTGCCACGGCGACGCGCCTGACCTCGAGCAGGTGTGTGTCAGGCATCGAAGGCGCCTCACCGCGGCC
>DASTTJ010000188.1:0-4071 GCA_035760205.1 Steroidobacteraceae bacterium
GTCATCCATATAAGCGTGCGCACGCTCGCCGGCAGCGAGCAGATCGAGATCGACACGCCCAATGTCGCGTTGTCACTGCTGCGTGCTGGCACCTATCGAGTGGAAGTGAATGACGTGGGTGACAGCACCGTCGTCAAAGTCAGTGAGGGTGCGGCGGAGGCGACCGGCCCCTCGCAGAATGTCGTCATTCACGCCCAGCAAGTCGTCACGTTCAGCGGCATCGAGCCCCTCGTCGCGCAGTTCAGCACGCTGGGCTCTCCCGATGAGTTCGATTCGTGGAGCCTCGAGCGCGATCGGCGCGACGACCGCGCGGCCACTTCCCGGACGGCCGAGTACGTGTCGCCTGACGTCACGGGCTACGAGGATCTCGACGACAACGGTACGTGGAGTTCAGAAGCCGAATACGGATACGTGTGGACCCCAAGGTACGTTGCCGCGGATTGGGCGCCGTACCGATATGGCCGCTGGGTGTCGATTTCACCCTGGGGCTGGACCTGGATCGATGACGCACGTTGGGGCTATGCGCCGTTTCACTACGGCCGATGGGCGCACGTGCGTAACCGCTGGTGTTGGGTGCCGGGACCGCGGCATGTGCGAGCGGTATACGCACCGGCGCACGTGGGTTGGGTTGGCTCGCCTGGGGCTTACGTCTCCTGGTTCCCGCTCGGCCCCCGTGAAGTTTATGTGCCGGGGCGCCACTTCAGCCGTCGCTACGCGGAGCGCGTAAACCTGTCGAACACGGTTGTACATCGCTCGCACGTCTCGCGCGCCGTGGAAAGCAAAATCAAGGACTCTATCTATCGCAACCGCTCGGTGCCGGGCGGCGTGACGGCAGTGCCGCGCAGCGCGTTCACCTCCGCGAGCCGCACCGTTGACCACCGCGTGCGCTTCAGCGAACAGGAACTGGCGCGAAGCCAGGCAAGCGCGGTGGCGCCGCAGATCGCGCCCGGGCGCGCGAGTCGTGTCGGCGATACGGTACGCGCGAACGTTCGTGTGCCGCCGCGAAACATCGTGGACCGACAGGTGGTTGTGAGGCGCGATCCACCTGCCTCGGTTGCGCGTTATGCGCGGAGCCCCTATCAGCGCGTGGATCTCGGACAGACGCCGGTGCGAACCGCTCGTCCGCCCGTTCGCGGCCCGGTCAACGACCGGCCCGACCGTATCAGTGGCGCGGAGACCGCTATCCGCAATGCAAACGATCGCCCTCCTCGCGCCGAACGGCCGACCAATGACTCGCCGCAGCCCGCGCACTCTTCGGTCTTCGAACCGCGCGCCATTGCCGAGCGGGTCAGAGTGGATCGTGATCGTCAGTCGCGTGTGGGGCAGCAGCAACGTGAGGCTGCGCAGCAACGTGAAGCATTCCAGCAGCGCGAGGCGGAACCTGCGCAACGCCAGCAGCGGCAAGACGATCAGGCGCGTCAACATCGCGAAATGCAGCAACAGCTGCGCGAGCGTCTTCAGCGCCAGCAAGCTGTGGAACGGCAGCCTGCCGCGCCACAGAGGGAACAGCGCGAGCGGCCGGCACAACGAGAACGCAACGCCGAACCTCGGGTTGAGCGGCCGAGGGTTGAGCGGCCGCAGGTGGAGCAGACCAGTCGTCCCGAAGCGCAGCGGCCGGCGGAATCGAGACCACAGCCGCGTTCAAAACAAGACGGCAACACACGTTCGAAGAGGGATTGAGCGCGCGCCACCACGGCTCACTGATCTCTGGTGGTTGAGACAATTCCCTTTCCAAATTGGCGCCCTCGCAGAGATTCGCGCCCCACCGGCGCAGCGGGGCGAGGCTATGCTTGGCCCGATGAACGACGCCCTGCCCGCCGACCTATCGATAACCGCCCTCGCAGCGGAGCTCAAGCAACGCTTTGGATTCGATTCCTTTCGTCCCGGCCAGCAAGAGGTCGTGTGCGACATCCTCCGTGGCCGCGACGTCCTTGCAATCATGCCGACCGGCGGCGGCAAGTCGCTGTGCTTCCAGCTGCCGGCCCTCATCCGCCCCGGCGTTTGCATCGTGGTGTCGCCTTTGATCGCGTTGATGCAGGACCAGGTACGCCTGCTGCAGAACAACGGCATCGAAGCGAGTTTCATCAACTCGTCGCTCGAGCGCCCGGAAGCGTCGCGGCGCCTTGCCCGACTGGAGCGCGGCGAGCTCAAGCTCGTGTACGTGGCTCCGGAGCGGCTACTGCAATCCGAATTTCTCGGCGAAGTGTTGCCGCGGCTCCAAGCTGCGCACGGCATTTCTTCGCTGGTTGTCGATGAAGCGCATTGCGTTTCAGACTGGGGTCACGACTTCCGCCCGGAGTATCGCCAGCTCCACCGGCTGCGCACGCAATTCCCCCAGGTGCCGATCGCTGCCTTCACGGCCACTGCCACTGAACGGGTCAGGCAGGACATCGTGCAACAGCTCGCCCTGCGCGAGCCGCGCATTCATGTCGCCAGTTTCAATCGGCCCAACCTGTACTACGCCGTTCGTCCGAAGACTCGTGCGACGTATCCGGAAGTTCTCGAACTGGCGCGCCGCGATGGCGGCGCGGGCATCATCTATTGCCTGTCGCGCAAGCGGGTCGATGAACTCGCCGAGGAGTTGCTAGGCGACGGTATTCGGGCATTGCCGTATCACGCGGGTCTCGACTCGAGTACCCGCCGTGACAACCAGGAAGCGTTCATTCGCGATGACGCCCAGGTGATCGTCGCCACCGTCGCCTTTGGCATGGGTATCAACAAGCCCGATGTGCGATGGGTCTTGCACTATGACTTGCCGAAAACGCTCGAGGGCTATTACCAGGAATCCGGTCGCGCCGGCCGCGACGGCGAGCGCGCACGCTGCATTCTCTATTTCGGCGCGGGCGACATTCGAACTGCCGAGCACATCATTGCGCAGAAAGTCGATTCCGTGACGTTCGAGCCGCTGGCGGACGAACAGCGCATTGCCCGCCAGCAATTGCGACAGGTGCTGAACTACGCGGAATCCGGGGACTGTCGCCGGGCTGTGCAGCTGCGATATTTCGGCGAGATCCTCGCCGGCAAATGCAACGCCTGCGACAACTGCCTGGAGCCTCGGGCGTCGATCGAGCGGACGACCGAAGCAAAGCAGCTCCTGTCCTGCATCGCGCGGCTCGCGCGCCGGCACGAGCGGTACGGCGTTGCGTATGTAATCGAGATCTTGCGTGGCGCCGAGACCCAAAAGATTCTAAGCCGTGACCACGCTGGCTTGAGCGTCTACGGAATCGGCAAGCACCTGGGTTTGCAGGAGTGGCGCGACATTGCCAGAGCGTTGCTGCATCAAGTCTTGATGACGCAGTCCCAGGACGGCTTTGCAGTACTGTCGATGAATGAGGCGAGCTGGCAGGTGTTGCGCGGCGAGCGGGCCGTTCGAGTCGGCGAGTCGGTCAAGCCTGCCCGCGGACGCAAGACCACGAAGGTAGTGGCAACGGGCTCAGGCGACCCGCTGTTCGAATCGCTCCGCGTGCTGCGCAAGCGGCTCGCCGACGAGGCAGGCATGCCGCCGTACATCATCTTCAACGATGCAAGCCTGTGGGACATGGCACAACGCCGACCGACGACATTGCAGGAATTTTCCACCATCGTGGGCGTGGGACAGGCGAAGCTTGCCCGCTACGGCGGACAGTTCGTGGAGCTGATTCGGCAGGGATCGCCGGGGTCCTGATCGCCCGCCCTCGACGGCATGGCGCGTTTCAAGTGGGCCACGCTCTTCCACTTGCGAACGGATCGACCCAGCCGCCTGCGCCACCACACTGCGAGAACAACCAACTCGTTCGGCGTCACTGACATCCGCAACTCCAAGCCCTCGACTTTTTCAGGTCGGGACTTTGCGGCACTGCGCCTTTCCGAATACTTACCGGCGCAGTGTTCGACGACTTCCTTCAGTAAGTCCCCAGTAAGAGTCAGCACGCGACCATGGCCATCGCGTTAAACCTCTCTTGAGCACTCCATGCCCCACGCCTCCGACCGAATTGCGTGTTTTGCAGCGACTGCGCTTGCTGCGGCCTCCGCAGGCGCCGCCGAGCCTCCGCAGGAAGAAGTGGTTGTCGTCGGCAAAAAAGACAACTCTTC
>DASTTJ010000189.1:0-7272 GCA_035760205.1 Steroidobacteraceae bacterium
GAGAACGCGCTCAACCCCGTGTTCTCGCAGTCGACGGTGCTCGGCCAGTGGGACCTGCGCAACAACAACACCCGCAGCTCAGCGGACAACGCCACCTACAACATCCGTTGGACGGCCTGCTCAGGCAGCACGCCGTGCCAGAAGGCGACGAACTGGACGACGACCGCGACATTCCCCATCACGCTGCCCTACTCGTACACCACCTACCCACCGGCAACGTCGAAGTGCATTGCGCTCAACGCCGCGGGTGTGGGCATGGGTCTCAAGGAAGCGCCGGACGTTCTGAGCCCGTGCGGTGGCACTAACAATCTCACGCTCGGATCCAGCTCGCTGTCTTTTGGCTCTGGCGCTTCCTCATCCAACGTTTCCGTGACCGCGAACGTGAACTGGACGGTCACCGATAACCAGAGCTGGCTCAGCACTTTGCCGACCAGCGGCACCAACAATGGCAGCTTCGCGGTGAACGCAACGGCCAACACCGGCACATCGAGCCGTTCGGGCACCGTTACGGTGACTGGTGGCGGCATCACGCGCACCGCCTCCGTCACCCAGGCGGGTTCGGCAGCCACGACCAGCGTCTATCAGACCGAGAGCGGCACCGTCGGTGGCGGCACCGTGTTCGAGAGCTCCAACGGCGGGTTCAACGGCACGGGTTATGTGAATGCGTCGTCTTCGGGCGGCTTCTCTCAGCTCAGCAACGTTGACGGCCGCGGTGGCGGTTCGAAGACCTTGCGCATCCGGTTCGCCCTCGGCGTCTCCGCCGCACGCACCGGACGCCTGGTGGTGAACGGAGCCGCGACGAACATCACGTTCAACGCGACCGGCGCATGGACTACGTGGGCGCTGCAGAACGTGACCGTGACGCTCAACAACAACACATCTAACACGATCCGTTTTGAATCGACCGGTCAGGATCTGGCGAACATCGACCAGGTCGAGGTTCTTTGACAGTTGTGCAAACAAAAGGAGCGAATATGGATTTTCGCAGCATTGTTTTTGGATTGTTAGCAGGGACGTTTGCAATGAGTGCCGTGGCCGGGAACCGGCCGCCCGGCTACAAAACCATTTGTACGGAGAACAAGACGTGTACCGTGTCCGGCCCCATCTGGGTCGCCTTCGGCCGCGCGGACAAGTTCTTCTCCAGGCAGATGTCCGGCACCTTCGTCTGCAATCAGATCACTTTTGGCGGGCGCATCAACGGCGGGACCAACGAATGCTCGGTGCCGATCGATGGAGTCTCGCCTCCACCGCCGTCTCCGCCGCCACCACCACCGCCGCCCCCTCCGCCACCGCCACTGGGTGGTGAAATCACCGGGTCGACCTGCGTGTCGACGGGCGAAGTGACCGTCAGCCAGACGATCGTCGTGTCAGCGGGAACGTACGACGGCGGATGCCGCACGTACAACGCGACACTGGCACTGGGAGATGGTGGCCAGGCCGAAGGCCAGCAGCCAGTGTTCCGTATCGAGAATGGCGCGACTGTGCGCAATGTCATCATCGGTCTGAACGGCGCCGATGGCATTCACTTCTACCGCGGTGGCCATATCAACAATGTGCGCTGGCTGAACGTGGGCGAAGATGCCTTCACCGTAAAGGAAGGTTCGGTGAGCCAACCGGTGACGATCAGCAACATCACGGGAGTGAACGCGCAGGACAAGTTCGGGCAGATCAACGCATCGACCACGATGACGATTCGCAATTGCGTGATCGACGATGCCGGCAAGGCCATCCGTCAGAATGGCGGAACGGACTTCGAGGCGCATGTCACGATGGAGTTGTGTCAGCTGACCAACATCCGCGACGTGGCATTCCGCAGCGACAGCTCGCGCAGTACCATGCTGTTCCGAAACAGCCGGATCAGCAGGACCGAAAGCCTTTGCGAAGGTAGTTGGGGATCCTGCACGACCACGGGCATCGTGACGTTCTGAACGGTTGAGCCAATCGGGGCCGGAGACCCGCGTCTCCGGCCCTTTTCTTTTGTGCCGCTCGACCACGGATCGAGCCGTTCGCCACGGCGTTTCGACCGCTCGACATCAATCCGTGGGGTCGATCCCGCACCGCTGTAATCTCGATTCGTCATCAACGCACGGGGCTGTCATGAATCGAACTTTCACTCTCGCGATAGCAGGCGTCTGCCTATCGCTGCCTTCTCCATACTCGGCAGCCGCCAGCGATGCCTTGCTCATCGAGAATGTCACGTTGTTGTCGGCGGAGCAGGCGCAGCCGCTCGGCAACCGGTACGTGCTGATTCGCGACGGGCGCATCTCCATCGTCAGCGATCAGGCCATTGCGGCACCCGCGGGCGCGCGGCGCCTCGACGGGACGGGAAAATTCCTGACGCCTGGGATCACGGATGCGCATGTACACGTGTCTGATGCCATTGGCCTGCCGTTCGGATCGGAGGATCCCGAACTCGCGGCCCTGCAAAAGGATTTCTTTGCCCAGCAACCGCGCAGCTACCTGTACTTCGGAGTGACACAGGTACTCGACACCGCCAACCGTCCGGATCGGGTCGCGGAATTCGCGGCACAGAAACAGCATCCCGACATTTACCGCTGCGGCGTGGTGCCGGTCGTCGACGGCTACCCACTCGTGTTCGCGGACAAGGCCATCCGCCACAAGATTTTTTCCGACTACATCTTCGAGCCGGCGAATGCAGCCAAACATCCGTTGCCTGCGGGCGCGAATGCGGCCGAGCACACGCCGGAAGCGGTGGTCGCGCGCGTCGCGGCCAGCGGCGCGCTGTGCGTCAAGATATCTCTGGAGGACGGTTTCGGCGACCGGACGGACTGGCCCATCATGAGCGCGAAAACGCTGGCGCGCGTGCGTGCCGCCACCCGGAAGCACGGCATGTTTCTCGCGGTGCATGCGAATGCGCTCGACATGCAGCGCATCGCCGTCGCCGGCGATGTCGACCTCATCCTGCACGGCATCTGGAACTGGAACCATCTCAATGATCAGCCGGGCATTCCGCCTGCCGTCGCCGAGCACTTGCGAAACGTCCGCGAAAAGAAGATCGGCTACCAGGCCACGCTGCGCGTGCTGCCGGGCGTCACGGAGCTGTTGGACCCGGCCCTGCTCGACGATCCCGTGTACCCGAAGGTAGTCCCACAACGCCTGCTCGCGTGGTATCGCACCGAGCAAGCACAGTGGTTCAAGCGCGAAGTGTTCGGGCCGGACCCGGATGCCGCGGCAATGCTCGCGCGGGAGCGCGCCGCGAATGAACGCTGGGCCACCTCCGAGCGCGGCCTGCGCGCGCTGCGTCATCTTTATGAGCTGGGTCAGCCCATGTTGTTAGGAAGCGATACGCCCTCGGCGCCGACCTATGGCAACCAGCCCGGCTACGATACGTACAAGGAAATGCAGCTGATGGCGCAGGCGGGAATCCCGCTGTCAGCCATCTTCGCGGCGGCCACGCTGAACAACGCGCGACAGCTTGGCTTTGAAAAGGACTACGGAACCATCGAGAAAGGGAAAATCGCGAACTTGCTATTGCTCGAAGCGAATCCGCTGGCGAGCGTTTCAGCGTGGGCGAAGATAGACAAGGTGATCCTCCGCGGCGAGACCATCGACCGGGAAACGTTGGCCGCAGACGCGAAGTAGCGCGAACGAGCACGCGCCGCGCGTGGACGATAAGATCGTTGCCGGCGCGCGTCCAAACAGGGAATACGCTTCTGGGCTATTGGGCACTACAACTTCTCGGCTGGGGTTTCTACTTCTACGCGCAGGCTTCGGGCGAGGTCATCTTTGCCGGCGTGTCGTGGAGCAAGGCCAGCACTCTGTGGGGCGTGGTGTGCCTGGCTGGCATGGGCCTCACGCATCTGCTGCGGTGGACGATCAAGTTTCGCGACTGGCTCGCTCTGCCCCCGGCAGCGTTCGTCATCCGGATTCTTGCCGTTACGCTGCTCATCGCGACGGCAACCTACCTGCTCACGAGCGGGATATCTCAAGCAATGCATGGCACCCCCGTGGCACCGATCACCTCGGCCTTCTACCAGAGGCTGACCGTGGCCGGCCAGCTTCGCAACCAGTACATCATCATCCTGGTTGTCCATGCCGCATGGGTGGCGATCTATCTCGCGTTCGCACTGCAGCGCCGTCGATACCACGCCGAAATACGCCAGGCGCAACTCGGCGAAGCGCTGCAGGCCGCGGAGCTGCGCCTGCTGAAGTCGCAGCTCAATCCGCACTATCTATTCAACGCGCTCAACGGCCTGAGGTCGCTGATTGCCGATGATCCCGGCCGCGCGCGGGAAGCCGTGACGCAACTCGCGCGGACATTGCGCTATACGCTTGCCTCCGGCGAGGAGGATGTGGTGTCACTGGAACGCGAACTCGAAATGGTGGACGACTACCTGGCCCTGGAATCGCTCCGACTCGCGGATCGACTACGGGTCGAGCGCGATATCGCGCCGGAAGCCCGTGCAGTGCGCATTCCGACCATGCTCTTGCAGACCATGGTCGAGAACGCGATCAAACACGGCCTCGCACAGCTCAAGGAAGGCGGCACGCTTCGCATCGCGGCGCATGTCGTCGACAAGGAACTTGTGCTTCAGGTATTCAATCCGCGGCCGGCTGACACCGCGGCCTCGGCCAGCGGAGGTGTTGGTTTGAGGAATTCATCCGAGCGCTTGCGGCTCTTGTTTGGCTCGGGTGCCAGCCTGCGCCTCGATCTTTCCCAACCCGGCCAGGCCACCGCGGAAATCCGGCTCCCTCTATGAAAGCGCTCGTCGTCGATGACGAACCCCTCGCCCGGCGCGAACTGCGCCGATTGCTCGGTGCGTTTCCCTCGGTGCAGATCGTCGGCGAGGCCGCCAACATCGATGAGGCGCGCACGCGTATAGAAGAGTTGTCGCCCGACATCGTTTTTCTCGACATCCAGATGCCCGGCGGCACCGGCTTCGACCTGCTGACGCAGCTCGACCGCGTGCCACGCATTGTCTTCACGACCGCGTACGATCAATACGCAGTCAAGGCCTTCGACGTCAATGCGCTCGACTATCTGCTTAAGCCGATCGAACCCGAGCGGCTCGCGACCGCACTGCGCAAGATCGAAGCGACTCCATCGGTTACGACCGCCGACGCGCCGCTCGATCAACTCTTCATCCGCGACGGACCGCGCTGCTGGTTCGTGCCGCTGCCCGAGGTGAGTGTTTTCACAGCCGAAGGCAACTACGTTCGGCTGCGGTGGGGAAAGGAGTTGCCGCTCCTCGGACGCTCACTCGCCGCACTGGAGGAAAAGCTGGATCCGCGGCGCTTCTTCCGCGCGAACCGCAGCCAGATCGTCAACCTGGATTTCATCCGGCAAGTGGAGTTGGGCGAAGGTGGCTGGTTGCACGTGCAGATGCGAGACGGGCCGGAAATCGAGGTCTCTCGCCGTCAGGCACGGTTGTTCCGCGCCAGGACGACACTGGGCTGATTCGGGCGTCCGCTATCGGGCGCGCGAATCGAGAGCCTTACCGGGGACTTCACGGGCGCTTTCCCATGTGTCACAGTAGTCATGTGACACACAGGAGGGTCACCCATGGTTCCTTTCAAGATCAAGTTCAACCCGGGCGAATCCATTTTTAACCAGGTGGTCTTCGCCGCAATCAAGTCCATTCTGGCGGGTGAACTGAAGCCCGGCGAACCGTTCCCCTCGGTACGCGCGCTCGCACTGGACCTGAAAATCCACCCCAATACCGCGCACAAAGTCGTGCAGCACCTCATTCAGGAACGCTGGTTGACGGCGCAGCCGGGCGTCGGAACCGTGGTGGCGCAAGCGCCGAAAGCGCGCGCTGGAGACCGCAGGCGCCTGCTCGAAGATGAAGTGGAAAAACTCGTGGTGGAAGCCATGCGCGTGGGCGCGGGCCTCGCCGAAGTGCAGCAGGCGGTGGCGGATACCTGGTCGGATCTGCGGGGGCTGAAAGCCATCACCGACGAGACCTCGTCAATGAGCAAGAAGCAATGATCATCGAGACCGATAACGTCGCCAAACGCTTTGGCCGATTCGAAGCCATCGAGGACTTGAGCCTGCGCGTGCCGGAAGGCTCGGTGTTCGCACTGATCGGGCCCAACGGCGCCGGCAAGACCACGACCATCCGCATGCTGATGAACATCCTGCGTGCCGACCGTGGCGACATCACCGTGCTCGGCACGCCATCGCGCCGACTCCAGCCGAAGGATTTCGAGCGCATTGGTTACGTATCGGAAAGCCAGAAGCTTCCCGACGGCCTCACGCTCGCCCAGTATTTCGACTATCTACGAAGCCTCTATCCTTCCTGGGACGCAGGTCTCGAGAAGGAGCTGTGTGCGCAGTTCGAGCTGCCGTCCTCCCGCAAGATCAAACACCTCTCGCACGGCATGCGCATGAAGTCGCTGCTCGTGGGCGCACTGGCGTTTCGCCCCAAGCTACTGGTGCTGGATGAACCGCTGAGCGGCCTCGACACGCTGGTGCGCGACGAAGTGGTGAACGGCCTGCTCCAGCAGGCCGCCGACACGACCATCCTGATTTCCTCGCACGAGCTCTCGGAGATCGAAAGCTTCACTACGCACGTGGCTTTCATGCAGGACGGCCGATTGTTGCTGCAGGAAGCCATCGACGACCTGCGGATGCGCTTCCGCGAGGTGTTGGTAACCCTCTCGGCGGTGAAGGAACCGGCGCACCCGCTGCCCGCCGACTGGTTGCTGCCGGCAACGGAAGGTCATCGCCTGCGCTTCATCGCGTCCAACTTCCAGGACGACGCCGCGCTCTATCAGCAGCTCACGGAGCGCTTCGGAGCCGTGCGAATGCAATGCGAGCCCATGCCGCTGCGCGCGATCGCGAATTCGCTCATGCAGGCGCACAAGCGGGCACGAGGTCCGGCCCAGTGAACCTCAAGATCCTGCGAGCCATCCTCCAGAAGGATGTGCTGAGCCTCTTGCCGCTGGTGGCGCTCACAGCCCTGCTCTTCCTGTTCGATGCGCTCGTCGTGCGGCTGGATCTGCTGCCGTTGTGGGCGACCTGGGGCACGGTGGTGCTGCTGGTGGCGTTCGTCGTGCTGATCATCTCGGTGTTCCAACTCGATTCGCCCGCCAGCCTCACCGAAGACTGGCTGTGCCGGCCCCTGCGCAAGCGCGAATTGCTTTGTGCAAAGCTCGTGCTCGTGCTGGCGACGATCTATCTACCCCACGCCATCGGCACCATCATCGCCGATGTGAGCCTCGGTTTCTCCGTGTCGGAAGTCTTGCTGGACGCGGTGTTGCTGCCGGACGAGCTGTTCCTGTACCTCATGCCGGTTCTGATGTTCGTCG
>DASTTJ010000190.1:0-13587 GCA_035760205.1 Steroidobacteraceae bacterium
AGCGCAGCGTGGAACAACCACTCAACAGGAGCGTTGCGCACAACGCGCTGCTCAGAAGAAGCAGGCGATTTGAACTTTCCATTCTTCCAACTCCTGATTGTCATCGCGGCTCGTGAATATGGTGTGCCAGCGATAGTCGGCGCGTAGGAAAAAGCGCCGGGTGAGATAGGCGCGGAGTCCCGCGCCGGCATATGCGGTCTGATCGGTGCGGTCTTCCGGCAGAACGATGGTGGCGCGCGGTTGGGTGTACACCACGCCCGTGCCGAGTTCCAGAATGGGCGAGATTCGCCATTCCGGGAAAATGACGTGAAGGATTCCCGCTTCGGCCTTGTAGCCGTTCGACGAGTTGCCGAGGAACTGCGACAGCGTGATCTCGACCTTCATGTTGTCGGTGAGCGAATACGCGCCATACGCGCTGATGAGGTTCGCGCCGCCGTAATCGCCACCACCGATGCCCAGTTCCCAGTCGTGCGAGGTGAAGCCGGCACGGTCGCCCAAGTTGAATACAAAGGGAGATCCGTCGGCGAGCTTGGTGCGGCGCATGTCGCGCGCGCGAGCCCAGCCTTCCACGCCCTGTTCGTCGCGGACCTTGAACCAGTCCGTGCGTCGATGGAGCACGTCCACGGACTGCTCGCGCGGCACCGTGTGAAATACGGGGTAGCCGCGACCGGGCCCGGTCGCCAGCTCGAGGTAAGGCTCGCTGACGAAGACCTGGAGCAGCTTTTCCTGGGCCGCTTGAGCCTTGGCGGCCTTTTCCTCTTCGGTCTGCTTTGCTAGCGAGGCGACCGAGAAAAAACACGCGAGGAGCGCAAGCGCACTGAGACTAGTTCTGCGGAGTCGGCGGGAACGGGTCGTTGTAATACTGGGCTCCAATATCCAGCCACTCCGAAAGCAAGCGCAATTCAGCGGTCGAGAGCATACCTAGATGCGTCGGATTGTTCATTACGTTAAAGAAGCGCGAGCCACGGGCGTTGCCGACCGCCATCGGCGCAGTAAGCTGCGGCGTGATCAGCACTGGATTGCCGTTGGCGTCCAGCACCGGATTGCCGTTGGCATCGAGCTGCGGCACCAGGCGCGGTACCACCGCGCCCCCCACGATTTCCAGTTCATCGCGCGCGAACAGCATGTGCCGATACGCGACTTTCTGAAGAGCATCCTGATTCGAGTCTTCATCCGTGAGTTCCAGCGACGCGGCCGGTACCTGGACAACGCCCGCCGGGTCGAGCCGGTTGTGGCAAACCGTGCAGGTCTGCGGGTAGGTGAGGACGCCGGTGCCGTCGTCCACACCGGCCAGCGGACGTTGTACTGACCACAGCGGATGAATGTGTCCGGGGCGCGGAGGTGCGAGGCCGGCAATGTAGTGAATCGTGATGCGGCAGGTCGGCGTCCACACCGGAAAGCAGTTGACGCTGGCCGGCGAGGCCGTCGTCAACTGTTGATAGGCGTATGTGAACGAAGCTGCGGGCGCCGCCGCCGGTGTCCATATTTCGTCGTACACCACGTTGGCGCTCGGCGTGATCGACTGCAATCCGCAGCGCTCGGTCATGGTGACCGCATCGATGCAAGAGGAGCCCGCGCGTGAACGTGCGCGCGCCATGGTGTCGCCGGCTTCCGGAGAAACGGTGTTCACCGTTCCCGGGAACGCGGCTCCCGTGGCGGTCGCGCCGGCATACGCGGTATCGAACAGTCCTTTACGGCCATGCACGCGAGGATTGGCATTCGCGGCGGCACGGGTGTGACAGCCGTTACATTCGACCACTTCGCCCGGGCGCACCGACAGCCAGGCGCGATGCCGGTTATCGGTGTTGTTTGCGTTGTTTACCCGACGGCCGTTGGCATCGAGCAGGCTCATCTGGAACGCGATGTTCGCGGGCACCTTCATGCGCACCGAACCATCGGGTTCCACGGGTGCATAGGCGACGATCTCGCGCATCACGCCGGTGGGTCCAAACGCCGAGTTGTCTGGATCGGCGATATCGTCATCGTCGGGAATCGATACCGGCTTCTCGATGCGGATGAAACGGACCAGGCGGCTGCCATAGGGCCCCGCGTTCGAAGGGTTGGATATGTTGGGAATGCTGACGGCTCCAGTCGAGCCCATGATGTCGTAGACGCTGCGGATCGACAGCAGGCCCGCTCCTTCGGCCACGAGATCGGCATCGAGAGTGGGGGGCTGTTGGTCGACGATGACGGCCGGTAGCGGATTGCGCGGCTGGGCGGCAACGGCCTCGGTGACCATGACGCCTTCGACCGGCGGCATGATGGGCAGGATGGTGTTCTGCGAAGGCGTGAACATCCAGATGCTGTACAGCGGCGGCGCGGTCTGCACGGCCGGGTCGGCAAGCCGTTCGGCGGTGCAAGGCACGATGCGCGTGGGGTCGACGGTGTCGAGCAGCCGGCACTGTGTCCAGCTCACGAGGATGCGGCCCGAACCGTCCCAGAGGGGAAAGCCGGAGCTGAATCGGCCACCGGGCGAGGGGCCCGGCACGGTGCGCACGTCGTTCAATGTCGCGGGAGTTTGCGCGGGACCGGGCGTGCCGGCGGCGGCGAGTGTGGTCTGCGTGTTATCGACGAACGCGTTGGCGTTGATGATGGTGAGGTTGCCGCCAAAATCCGTGTTCGTGCGCGGGCGTGTGAGCACCATGACCCGTCCGTCGCTCATTTCGCGGGCGCGCAAGAATTCGATGTTGGTCGGCGCGCCGGCCGCGTCGGGCGAACCGGTGAGATGCGACAACGCGCCATAGTGAAGCTGCGTGTCGGTGCCGTCGGGGTTCGAGGTGTACAGATGCAAACCGTCTCGGCCCGGCGCGCGGTCCCAGCGCGTGAACAGCAGGCGGCCGTTCTGCAGCACCTGTGCGTACAGGTCGCTGCTCGGGTTGAAGGAAACCTGGCGAACGTTGGTGCCATCGGGGTTCATCACGTGCAGCACGAACGCCGATTCGTTGCGCGCTTCGGTGGCGGCTTCGAACTGCTGCTTGCCTTCGTCGAGCAGGATGGCCTTGGCCTGGCGCTGGCGCGTCGAGGAAAACACGATGCGGCCGTCAGGTAGATAGGACGGTGCGACGTCCTGGCCGTCCTCGGCGGTGATGTTCGAGCTGATCACGCGGCGCAGCGTGTCGGTCTCGATGTTGTATTCCCAGATGTTCCAGGTCGGCGGTTCGTCCTCATCGAAATCGTCCAGCGGGCCGCGCATGGCGAACGCCACGTGCAGGCCGTCGGGCGCGACGGCGAGGTCCTTGATGTCGAAGCGCGAGTCAGCTTCGAAGCCGAACGACTCGAAGGCCGCCGTGCGCAGGCGCGCCGTGATCTCCACCTCGGGCGAGCCCGGCGAAGCGCGGTCGCGCTTCCACAGCGTGGCGGAATAGTCTTCGTCTTCGACGAACGGACGGACGCGGGTCACCACGTCCTGGTCTTCGGGAACCTGGTGACGGATGTAGAAGATCGGAAAATCGACGGTCGCGGGATCCGGCTCCTGGCCGCTGGCGAGGCCGATGCCGCCGCCGCCGGGGCCCTGGGTGCAGGCCGCTAACAAGCCGACGACGCCCAGCACCAGGCCGCAGGCCCAGTTCTTCAGCGTGATCGGGTTCGCGTTTTCATATGATCGATTCACTTCGTCCTCCACTGCCACTTCCGGTGCATTGCCGCACAGGCATGTGACGTAATGCAATCATCCCGCTTGAGGCCGCGTCGATCTGCCGACAACGTCACAGCAGACGGAGCCGCAAAGCGGTTTTCTTGTCAGCTGTTTAGTTAGGGCTCCGGGGCGCCATGCGCCGTGATGCGGTTCGCAGTCCTTGGGCCTAAGACTACTGGCAGTACGTAATAAATGGGCTTGTCGCTGCTTAGAGACGTAGACCAGCGGAGACAAACAAGTGTGTACACGGACCGGGTGATACTGCGTCCGTCAAAAGGGATGTGGATGAGGCAAATGAATACCCCAAAGGTTTCAAAAGTGAAGACGGTCGGCCTTGCGGTTCTGCTCGCGGGCGTGGCAATGGCCGCGTCGGCGAATGATCGCGACCAGGCCAAGCGCATCTACGATCGCATCGCCGGCGTTCCGCCGAGCGAAGCGACACTGGATGCCATGACGGCACTGGTTGCCGCCGACAACCCCCTCGGCGCGGCGCTCATCGCGGTCGAAGCCCCATCCTTCTATAACGTCACGCTGAAGAACATGGCGGTGCCGTGGACCAACCGTGACCAGACGGTGTTCGCGCCGCTGAACGACTACGTCGCCACCTTCATCGGCATGGTGCGCGACAACGTCGACTTCAGCACCGCGCTGTCTGCCGACCTTACCTATACCGTGAGTGGCGTGACGCCGGCGGCTTCGCCGACCAGCAACGCGCACTACGAGGCTGCCGAGAACAATGCGATAAACCTCTATGGCGCACTGACGCCGGCCCAGCAGTCAGCGGTCCAGGGAATTCCCGCCACCGCCACCGCAGGCTTCATCACCTCGCGCGCCGCGTCGGAGGCGTTCTTCGTCGACGGCACGAACCGCGCGATGTTCCGCTTCACTCTCATGAACCACATGTGCCGCGACATGGAACAGGTGATGGACACGTCGCTGCCGCCGGATCGCATCCGTCAGGATGTGAGCCGCAGTCCTGGTGGCGACAGCCGCATCTTCCTGAACAACTGCATCGGCTGCCACAGCGGCATGGATCCGTTCGCGCAGGCGTTCGCGTTTTATGACTACGACAACGGTTCGGCCGAAGTGCCGGGTTCGATGCGCCTGGTCTACAGCGAAACGGCCGTGCACGCGAAGTACTTCAACAACGACACGAACTTTACGCCGGGCTTCATCACTCCCGATGCCGCCTGGGAAAACCGCTGGCGCAGGGGTCAGAACTCACTGCTCGGATGGTCGACCGCGCTGCCCGGCAGCGGCACGGGTGCCAAGTCGATGGGTGCTGAGCTCGCCAACAGCGACGCCTTCGCTCAATGCCAGGTCGAGAAGGTGTTCAAGACCATTTGTTTCCGCGCGCCCGTCGATCAAGACGACCGCGACGAAGTCCGCGACATGACGACCCGCTTCAAGAGCAACGGGTACCGGCTGAAGCAGGTCTTCGCCGAAACCGCCGTGTATTGCATGGGCGAGGAGTGAGGGAACTACACATGAAACCTATGCACTCAAAAATCATTCGCTGGTTCTCGGCCGCCACGGCGGTCGCGATTCTCGCCGGTTGTTCGAGCGGCGGCGCGCCGACGGTGGTCAATCCCATTACGGTTGCCCCACCGGTCGCCGACTACACCGGTCCCGCTTCGGCCAACGCCGACGTGCAGGCCTTCCGCATCAACCTGTGGGAGAACATCAAAGGCAACAATCGCTGCGGCTCGTGCCACGGCGCTGGCGGCCAGACTCCGATGTTCGCCCGTAACGATGACGTGAACGCGGCCTATCAGGCGGCCAACACGATCGTGAATCTCTCGCAGCCCGATCAGTCACGCATGGTCGAGAAAGTGGTCAGCGGCCATAACTGCTGGCTGCAGGCACCCTCGGCTTGCGGTGACACGCTGACGGTGTGGATCCGCAACTGGGCGGGCTCCACGGCCACTGGCGGAACCCAGATCCAGCTTCAGGCTCCGGCCATCCGCGAAGTCGGCGGCAGCAAGAGCTTCCCGGCGACTTCGGCGGCGTTTGGCGCCTCCTCTTTATATGCACTGGTGCGCAACGCCGGTTCGGCGAACTGCGTGCGCTGCCACTCCTCGAGCGCGGCCACGCAACAGCAGCCGTTCTTCGCGGACGCGGACGTCGACGTGGCCTATGCGGCCATCAGGTCGAAGATCAATCTCGACACCCCGGCTGCTTCGCGCCTGGTCGTGCGCCTGCGCGACGAGTTCCACAACTGCTGGGGCAACGCGGGTTGCGGGAACAACGCCGACGAAATGGAAGCCGCGGTCACCGCATTCGCCGACGCGATTCCGATCACCAACGTCGATCCGTCGCTGCTCATCTCCAAAGGCCTGACTCTTTACGACGGTACGGTCGCGGCCGGTGGCAATCGCTACGAAGCGGCCACGATCGCCAAGTACGAATTCAAGACCGGTATGGGCGCCATCGCCTATGACACCAGCGGTCTCGAGCCAGCCTTGAGCCTCACGCTGTCCGGCGACGTGAGCTGGGTCGGCGGATGGGGCATCAACATCAAGGAAGGCGGCAAGGCCCAGGGCACCTCGGCCAGCTCGAAGAAGCTCAGCGACCTCATCAAGTCGACAGGTGAATTCACCATCGAAGCCTGGGTCAACAACGCCAACGTCGCCCAGGAAGATGCGTTCATCGTGAGTTACTCGGCGGGCGCCATGTCGCGCAACGTCACCCTTGCGCAGCGCATGTATCAGTACGAAGGCTACACGCGCAGCGACCAGACCAGCGCTAACGGCAATCCGGTGCTGCTCACCAACGATGATGACGAGGACGCGCAGGCCGCGCTGCAGCACGTGGTCATGACCTTCAGCCCGGTCGAAGGACGCCGCATCTACGTGAACGGCATGTTCACCGGCGACGTCGACGCCCAGGGCGGCGGCAGCTTGGCCGAATGGGACGACACTTACGCCCTGGTGCTCGGCAACGAAACCTCGACCAACCGTCAGTGGGAAGGCGTGATGCGCCTGGTTGCGATCCACAATCGCGCGCTGACTCCGGCGCAGATCCTGCAGAACTTCGAGGCCGGTGTCGGCGAGAAGTACTTCATGCTCTTCAACGTCAGCCACCTGCTGCCGGAAGTGCCGCAGGCGTACGTGATGCTCGAGGCCAGCCAGTTGGACACCTACGGGCTGCAGCTCACCAAGCCCACGTTCATCAGCCTCGCCACGAACACGACCATCACCAACGTGCCGATCGCGGGCATCCGCATCGGTGTGAACGGTCTCCTGGCCCACTCGGGGCAGGCATACCAACCGCTCAGCGCGACCGTCGGCGGTTCCAGCTACGTTGCTGGCGCCGGTCAACAGTTGTCGAACGTCGGCACTGTGGTGGCGATCGACAAGACCGTGGTCGACGACGTGTTATTCCTGTCCTTCGAGCGCATCGGTGCGCTCAGCTACACGCCACCGGAGCCGGTGGTGCCGCCGCCGGCTGAACCCGCGGATCTCGAACTCGAGTCCGATGTCGGCTTGCGCACTTTCGATGAGCTCAACACGACTCTGTCGCAGCTCACTGGTGTGCCGCAGACCAACGTCCGCGTGCGAGACACCTACCTGCTGGTCAAGCAGGCTCTGCCGTCGATCGAGAAGTTCGGCTCCTTCGGCCCGGCGCAGCAGACGGCGCTCGCGCAGCTCGCGATGCAGTACTGCAACGTCATGGTCGACGACAACACATTGCGGGCAGCGTTCTTCGGCAGCCTCGATGGCTCAGGCAGTGGCACCGGCGTGTTCGGCACGTCGGGCAGTCCGAACATGGCGAACCGGGATCTGCTCATCAACGCGCTGATCGACAAAGCGGTTGGTACAGGCATGGATTTCCAGGTGACGGCTGCGCAGATTCGCGAAGAGTTGCACACCGGCTTCCAGGATCCGGTCAACCTGACGCCGGAGTACTTCACGCCAGGTCTGATCAACCGCCTGGTTTCCGGCCCCACCGGCGCAAGCCCGTTGGGTGGTCGTACGGTCATGAAAGCAGCGTGCGGTGCCGTACTCGGCAGCGGCGTGACGCTGATTCAGTAGGGAGAGAAAGCATGTATATCCTCAAGAAGAGCCCGCGCACACTGGGACTCGACGAGCCCATCAGACACGAGAGCCACAAGAGGCCCGTGTCACGGCGCGACTTCATCTCGCAGGGATTGCGCACCGGACCGGCCGTCGTCGCCGGCGGCGCGATCCTCAGTGCCCTGATGGGGCGCCCGGCGCGCGCTACGATGACCGAGCCGCTCGAGGATTTCGCCTCGGACATCTGCAACATCTCCGCAGGTGCGCAAAAAGTGCCCTTCATCTGCTTCGACCTCGCCGGTGGTGCGAACCTCAACGGTTCGGAAATCCTCGTGGGTGCCGGGGGCGATCCGCTCAATTTCCTCTCGACCCAGGCATATGCCACGCTCGGCCTGCCGGGCAACATGACGCCGAATTCTCCCAATGCGGCCAGCGGCACTAACGACTTCATCAACACCGATTTCGGCGCCCCGTGGCATTCCGACGGCGCAATTCTGCGTGGCATGCTGGCCTCGACGCTGGCGGCGACGCGCGCCAATACCAATGCCTTCGGCATTGCGGCCCGTTCGGAAAACGACACCGGCAACAATCCTCACAACCCGATGTACGGCATCAACCGCATCGGCGCCGACGGCGAGTTGCTGACACTCATTGGTTCGCAGAACACCGATTCGGGCGGCAATTCGATGGCGCCCGCAGCGCTGATCAACCCGGCCGCGCGGCCGACGAAAGTGGATCGCGCCAGCGACGTCACCGGTCTCGTCGACACCGGCGAACTGTCGACGATGTTCGCCGAATCCAACGACGCCATCGCGGTGCTCGAATCGATGACGCGCTTAGGCCATCGCAAGACCGAACTCATCCAGCCGAGGCTCGCCACAGGTACCCAGGATGACGTGCTGCGTGAACTCGTGCAGTGCGGCTACGTGAAGTCCACGTATCTTGCCGACCGCTTCCGCTCGCCGGCGGCGCTCAACCCGAATCTGGATGCGGACATCGTCGGCCCCGCCGGCATCTTCACCGACGCGGAGTACGCCGCGGACGGCGAATTCCGCAAGACCGCGGCCGTCATGAAGATGGTCATCAACGGTTATGCCGGCGCCGGAACAGTCACGATGGGTGGCTACGACTACCACGGCCAGGGCCGCAACACCGGCGAAAACCGCAACTTCCGCGCGGGTCGCTGCATCGGCGCCTGTCTCGAATACGCGCGCCGCATGAACAAGCCGCTGATGATCTACGTGTTCAGCGACGGTTCGCTGTCGGCCAACGGTATGTTGAACAACACGGTCGAAGGCCGCGGCAAGCTCGATTGGGCCAGCGACAACCAGTCGACGGCTTCATCGATCGTGCTCGTGCACCGACCGGCGGGTCGCGTGGCATTCCGCAGCGATACACGCAAGCAGATTGGCTCGATGACCACCGGCGGCGCAGTGGCTACGACTTCGAGTCCGGCAGCGAATGCCGTCAACCTGCTCGTGGAGACGGTATTGCTCAACTACATGGCGCTGCACGGCGAAGAGGCCAACTTCGATCAGCTCGCGTTCTTCCCGAGGCATGGCCTGGGCGGCACCGCGGCGCGCGACGCTTTGACGATCTTCGCCCCGGTCTGTAACGGCTTGATCAGCAACCCGGTCTAAGCTCCCGAGCTTCGACCGACCCACCTCGAGGGAGCGTAGGCGCCGCGATGATGTCGCGTGTTGCCGACGCTCCCTTGCCATTTGCGCGGCCCGATATGCGACGCAATCAAAGGCTCGAACCACTTCTCAATCGGCGGCGCGCTTCGTTGACATTGTTAAGTGGGCTATGGGATGGTTTCGAGCGTCAGATTTCCTCTAATCCGGATTCGCTTGCCCGGTGTTCCCTTACCTTGAGTCAACCGTGACCTCTTGTTTGTTAGTTGCGCCTAAGGCCGCATCACATGCGCGTTTTGCTGCGCTTGCGCTGGCGTTCGCCCTGGGATTGGCGGCCGTCACCGCCAGCGCAGCGGAAAAGCACGAATTGCTCGGGCAGCCCGCGCCCGACCTGGTGGCGCGCGGCCTCACCGGCCAGAACGTGCGCCTCTCGGAGCATCGCGGCGAGGTCGTGGTAGTTAGCTTCTGGAGCGGCGCCTGCAACACCTGCCGCGCCCAGCTCGAAGCGCTCGATCGCATCGCCAAGACCTACGGCAGCGCCGGCCTCACGGTCATCGGCGTCAATCTCGACGACAACACCCTGCGCGCCGAGAAATTCGCGCGTGCCCAGGATGTCGATTTCCAGTTATTGGTGGCCACCGCCAAAAGCACGGGGCGCGACTTTCGCGTCGACCGGCTGCCGATGATCCTGTTCGTGGATCGCGCGGGCGTGCTGCGCGTGGCGCACCGCGAATTCAAGTCCCGTGACGAAGCCCAATACGTGCGCGAGCTGCGCACGCTTCTAGACGAATAATCCGACGAGTAACCTTTATGCCGACAACCACCACATCATTCCGCAGCAGCTGGATGTCCCTGGGTCTCGCCATGGCCATTCTCGCGCTGCCGGTATTCGCGCAGGACCCGCAATCAGCACCCCCTGCCGAAGAAGCCGCGGTTGCTGAAGCCGCAGTTGCCGAAGCCGGCGCTGCTGAAGCCGCCGCTCCGGTCGACGGCGCCGAAGTCTCCGTCAGCGGCGAACCGCCGGCCGACACGCGCGCGCTCGATGAGACGGTCCAGGATCTCAAGAAAGACGTGGTCGATCTCAACAAGGAGCTATTCGTCCTCGAAGAAGAGCTGCTGTTTCCCGCCAACACCCAGGTGGCGGTGTTCGTGTCGATGGACATCGGCGAATTCTTCGCGCTCGATTCGCTCTCGCTCAAGATCGACAACAAGGAAGTCGCCAACTACATGTACACACCGCGCGAGGCCGAGGCGCTGCTCAAGGGCGGCGTGCATCGCGTGTACCTGGGCAACCTGAAGGTGGGCGAACACCAGCTGGTGGCGTTCTTCAGCGGCAAGGGTCCAAACGACCGCGACTACAAGCGCGGCGCCAATCTCAAGTTCGAGAAGGGCGTGGGTGCGAAGTATCTTGAACTCAAGATCACTGATCGCCAGCGCAAGGCCCAGCCAGAGTTCGCCATCAAGGATTGGGAATAAGGGATTCGCGTGCTGAAGCTGTCGCGCATCGCCGTGGTCATGGGCGCCCTCGTGGCGCTCTCGCCGGCCCTGGTTTCGAAGGTGTCGGCCGCCAAGAAAGAGGTCGACAAGTTGTCGGCGACGTTCGTTCGCGACCTCCACTTTGGCGACGCACTCTTTTATTACTACCAGAGCCAGGATTTCGAAGCGATCACCCGCCTGCAGGCCTACCGGCAGTGGGGCCGCATGCCGCATCACGATGCGGAAACGGATCTGCTGCTCGGCGGTCTCTATCTATCCCTGGGCTTGCACAACGAGGCCGGCAGTCGTTTCGAAACCCTGCTGACGCAGTCCGTGCCCGAAGGCGTACGCAATCGCGCCTGGTTCTACCTGGGCAAGATCTGGTATGCGCGTGGCTATCTGGACCGCTCCGAGCGCGCCATCAAGGAAGTGCAGGGCAGGCTGACGCCCGACCTCGAAGCCGAGCGGCTGCACTTGCTCAGCAACATCCTCATGCGTCAGCAGCGATTCGACGAAGCCATCGCGCTGCTCAACAACTGGAAGGGACGCAAAGATCAAAGCGACTGGTTGGCCTATGCGCAGTACAACCTGGGTGTCGCGCTGGTGCGCAAAGGCCTGGTGACCGAGGCCGATCCATTCCTCACCACCGTCGGCACGATCGAATCCGGCCGCCGTGAGTTGCGCAGCCTGCGCGACCGCGCGAATCTCGCGTTGGGGTACGCCTACCTGCAGAACAACCAGCCGGCGCTGGCTAAACCCGTTCTGCAGCGCGTACGCCTCGACGGTCCGTTCTCGAACAAAGCTTTGTTAGGCGTGGGCTGGGCGGACGCCGCCTCGGGCGAATTCCAGTCGGCGCTCACGCCATGGCTGGAGCTGCGTGACCGCAACCTGCTCGACTCCGCCGTGCAGGAAGCCTATCTCGCCATTCCCTACGCCTTCGCCAAGCTCAATGCGAACGCGCAGGCGGCGGAAAACTACGAACTCGCGATCCGCTCGTTCGATACCGAGACCGTGAATCTCGATGCTTCGCTCGCCGAGATCGACGATGGATCGATGCTCGACCGGTTGCTCCAGCGCGACGTCAACAACCAGGTGGGCTGGTTCTGGCAGCTCAAGGAAGTGCCGGACGCTGCGCAGTCGCGATACCTCTACCATCTGCTGGCCGGACACGATTTCCAGGAAGGCCTCAAGAACTACCGGGATCTCGCCTTCCTTGGCAGCACTCTCGCCCGTTGGCAGGACAGCATCGTCGCCTTTGACGACATGCTCGATACGCGCGAGCGCGCATACGCCGAACGCGTGCCGCAGGCAGACGCGGTGCTCTCTTCCGGGCGTCTCGACAAGTACGGCGCGGATCGCGCCACGGCCGGTGGCCAGCTCGACCAGATCGAAGCGGCGCTGGATGTCGCCGCGCTCGGCACCGCACCCGAACGCGACCAGTGGGCACGCATCGTCCGTCTCGAAGCCGCGCTGCTGGCAGCGCCGAATGACGATGAAACCAACGTGATCCGCGAGAAGACGCGCCTTGCCAAAGGTGTCCTCTACTGGCGGCTCGCCGAATCCTTCAAGGCGCGCGTGTGGAACGAACGGCGCACGTTGAAAGACCTGGACCAGGCGCTGCGCGAAGCGCAGAACCGCTGGGTCCGCGTGCAGAAGGCCCGCGGTTCCATGCCCGACAACACCGGTCTGTTCGCCGGGCGTGTCGAAGCGCTGCGGTTGCGTCTCGAAGCCGCGCAGCAACGCCTTGCCGGCGTTGCGGAACTGCAGAACGGCCTGCTCGAACAGCTTGCGCGCCGCGAGCTCGAAGAGCAGAAGGAACGCATCGGCACCTATCAAATTCAGGCGCGATTCGCGCTGGCGTCCATCTACGACCGTGCCGCCCTTGGTGGCGGCGACGTGAGCGTCCCGGCCGAAAGCGCCACCGAATCGCAAGGCGACCTCGAAGTGGTACCGCAGGCCGAACCCACAACGGCCGAACCCGCACCCGGCGGCGAGGTGCCGAAATGAAGCGCCTGGCAATACTGGCGGCGCTGTGTGCCGGCATCGCGGTCAGTGCCGCGGCCGCTCCCAAGAAAAAAGAGAAGACGATCGGCGAGTTGAGCGCGCGTCCCGTCGTCGTCCAGCCGGACCAGAAAGTGGAAGCCAGCGCCGCACGCGCCATGGACAACTACCGCCGCTTCCTCGAATTGCAGAAGACCGATCCGCAGTTGCGCGCTGAAGCGCTGCGCCGCCTGGGCGACCTGAACATGGAAGCCGGCGAGGGCGAGCGCATGGCGGGCGAAGCGACCACCATCGACATGCAGGGCGGCGAAGCCATCAAGCTCTACACGAACCTGCTCAAGAGTTATCCGGACTATCCGCGCAACGATCAGGTGCTCTACCAGCTTGCGCGCGCGTACGAGACCACCGGTCAGCCGGAAAAGGCCCTGACCACGCTCAACGAGATCATTCGCAAGTATCCCAAAGCGCCGCAACTCGACGAAGTCCAGTTCCGCCGCGGCGAACTGCTGTTCTCGGCCCGGGACTACCGCGCCGCGGAGGCTGCCTATCAATTCGTCGTCAGCAAGGGCGACAAGGCCGCGTTCCTCTCGCAGAGCCTCTACAAACAAGGTTGGTCGTTGTTCAAGCTGGGGCTGAACGACGAAAGCCTGCAGCCCTTCGCGGGGGTGCTCGATCGCACCCTGTTGCAGAAGGAAACGCGCGCGCTGATTCCGATCGACAAGCTGCCGCGTGCGGGTCGCGAACTGGCCGACGACACGCTGCGCGTGATGGCGGTCACTTTCTCCTATGACGACGACTCGGTCGCCGCCATCGACAAATTTCTCGG
>DASTTJ010000191.1:0-21321 GCA_035760205.1 Steroidobacteraceae bacterium
GACTTGCCTTCGCCGTCGATGGCGCTTGCGATGCCAATGGCGCGGTATCCATTGCGACGCATGCGTTGCAGCACCTGTGTGCGCAGCATCTTGTAGGCATTGGCTGCGGGCGACGATTCGTCCGGCATCACCACGCGGCGCGATCGCAGCGCCTCACGGTCGAGTGCAAAACGCGGCGCTGCGCTAGGCTTCGCCTGGTCGTGCTCGTGCGCAACGACCCGATGAGCAATCGCCTTTTCCTTACGAATCTGTTCAAGCACGAATCTCGGGTTTTCCATTACATCCCCAGGCGTCGCATGAATACGAACCACAAAGTGTCGAGCGGTCTGTACAGGAAGTGCACGAGCGTGATCGCGGCGATACCCGCCATTGCTGAACCCGCCGCGGCGAACTTGAGTCGGCGGGTGGCGGCACGGATCTCCTCACCGGTCACGATGCGCGGAATCAGCGCCAACGGTGGTGCCTTGAGAATGTCCATCACGTCGCGGCGGCCGCGAATACTGCTGTCGAGCGTCTCGGCGATCGCGACGGTGCCCGCGGCCAATGCCATGCTCAGTATCAACCCGAGTACAAGAATCGCAATCCGGTTCGGGCTCGCCGGTTCCTCCGGCGATAGTGGCGGTTCAATGAGGGAAAAGCGTTCTCCCTTGCGATCGGTCTCGAGATTCTCGGCGAGTTGCGCTTCCATCTGCTTGGCGCGCACCTCGCGATAACGTAGCTGCGCGCTTTCATAGTCGCGCGAGAGTTCGCGATACTTTTGTTCGATGGAGGGAGAGATCGAGATCTTCCGCTGGTAGTCGAGGGCCGTCCCTTTCAGCGCCGCGATCTTGCCGCGCAGCGCCTGCTGATCGTTGATCGAAGCTTCGAGCTGCGCGCTGAGCTGGATATACGCGGGATTGTCGGCGCCCTCATTCAACCTCGGGGTGCGTTTCGCTGGAACCGCGGCCAACTCCCTTTCGAGCCCTACGACGCTACGCTCGAGTCGAACGACATCGGGATGTTCGGGCGCGTATTTCTCCCGTGCCAGTGCAAGCTCGCCGCGCTCTTGTTCGAGCTGCCGCAAAATCTCGTTGCGATCCGCGCCTGCACCGTTACCCGAGTCGCCTTCCAGGCCGGCAACTTCGCGCTCCAGGCGCGGAATGTCAGGATGATCTGGCGCATAACGCGCGCGCGCGCCCGCGAGTTCCGAGCGCAGCATCTTCAGGCGGTCGGCGGGACTCATGATGCGCTCGCCGGTATCGCTGAGGTACATCGAGTTCGGCTTTATCTGTGTGAGCTGGGCCTCGAGGAAGGTGCGTTGTTGGGACAACGACCGCAGCTCGGTCTCGGCATTGCGCAACTCCTGCTCGGTTCGGTCGAGCAGCTGCATGTTGAGTTGCGTGAGCTCTGGCAACTGCTCGACGTTCTCTTGCTTGAACTTCGCCAGTTTGTCCTCGAGCTCCGTGATCTGCTTCTGCAGCCGGTCGCCTTCGACGGTGAGGAACACTGACGTATCCTGCGCAAGGCGAGCACGGGAGGTGAGGTTTTCGTTGAGATAGAGGGTCGTCAACTCATTCGCGACCTTCATGGCGAGATCGGGCGAGGGATGCTCGTAGGAAACGGTGAACGCGATGGTTGCCTTGCGCGGCACACCGCTGCGCGGATCGATGACGTCGGCGCTCAGCATCTCGAAGTCGATGTCGTCGCGTATTTCTTCGATGATCCGCTCGCGTGACTCGCGTTTGAGCATCGCCGGGTACAGGTCATGGCGGCGCACGATTTCCAGCAGATTCTGCGTGGTCATGACGCGCTGGCTGATCACCTGGATCCGCTGATCCGCGTACGACGTCACAGTGGAGCGCACCAGGTCCTGAGGCACTTCCTGCTGCTCGATGAGGATGGTGCCGGTGGAGCGGAACGTCGGTGGTATGAACAGCGCAAGGACAATGGTCAGCAGCAACGCGCCGGCGAACACTCCCGACAACAGCCGCCAGCGGCGCCGTACAGACTCCACGAGGTCGGAGAGCGAAAGCGGCGGTTTATCGTCGACAGTGGGGCGTTGCATTTTCATTCACTCAGCGTGATACGGCATATTTGTCAGGCGCCCAGGAAAACGACAGCGCAATGCGCTCGCCGTCGGCCTCGAAACCGGAGCGCTCATACGACTGAGACGCCACACCGGCACGCAGCTGGAGGTTCCAGTTCATGTTGAGACGCCAGCCCAACGCCGCGTGCAGCGTGGAATATTCCCGCCGCTCGAGAAACTGGCCGAACAACAGGTCTTCGCGCCGGGCATGGCGCAGCGCAGTCGTGAGCGTCGTGCGCTCGCCCAGGTTCCAGCGCCAGGAACCCTCGACGCTGTCCGCCTTGACCATGCGGCCGTTGGCGCTGGGTTCCACGTCGCGTGCCAGTCCGAAACTCAGCGATGTGCGCGGCGTATTCCAGCTTCCTGTCACACCAAATACCGGCCCCTGCTCGTGGGCGAAGGCGGATTCACTGCGATTGACGCCGCCGTTCAGTTCCAGCCTGAACTGCTCGCTCACTTGCGATTGCCAGGTCGCGCGCACCGAAAAGTTGTCGATGTTCGTGCGGGTCGTCGGCGAATCGAACCGGCTGCCATTGGCGGTGAAGCTCAATTGCGTACGGTCCGTGGCATCGAGCGAAACTCCGAGGAACACGCCCGGGTAGCTATAAGGCGCAAGACCGGTGCCAACCGCATCGTCAAAATCAACGTCGACGAAACTTGCTCCGGCCTGCACTCGCGAGCGCTCGCCCACGGCCATTGTCACGTCCGCTCCCGCGGTGAGAAGCCTGCGCCGCGCGCTTCCTTCGACGATGCCGGTGTCCGCAAGCTCGGTCGTCAGCGTGCTGTCTTCTGCGGCCGTTGCGCTGGCGGTGAACGTGGACCGCTCCCCCTGGCGCACGAACCGTAAATCCACACCGCCGTCATTGGAATCGAGGACCTGGTTTGACTTGTCATAGCGCCGCGCTTCGAATCGCGGCCGCAGACTCAACTTGTGAGTGGCGGTCACGCGCGCAAGAGTGACGGTCGCGCCGAACTGCGCGGCTTGCGACTCACTTGCCGGATCGGTCAGGCGCCGGTTGGTGTCGAAATCGGTGCCCAGCGAAAATGTCGGTGCCGCGCTCCACTCTGCAGCAGGCACGGCAGCGCAGGCGAGACCCAGCACGCAGAACATCGCTCCTGATTTGTGGCCACGGGCCATACAAAGGATCAGGGCACGATGATCGTGTCGCCACTGCGCAGCACGATGTTCTGCTCTAGCCGGCGACCGCGCTCCACTTCGGCGTAATGAAACTCCACCGCGACCAGGCGGTTCTCATCGCGCCTCAGGATGCGGATGTCATTGACCGCGGCATAAGGCGTGGCACCGCCCGCCAGCGCCAGTGCTTGCATGACATCGAGCGGCTGGCTGAAGGCGAATTCGCCAGGCCGGTTCACTTTGCCGAGCACATAGACCCGGTTACCGCCGATGGACTTCACCGCCACGGTCACCACGGGATCAGGAATATATCGTTTCAGTTTCTCCGCCAGGGCGTCGCTGAGCTGCACTACCGTCTTGCCACCCGCCGCAATGTCTCCCGCCAGTGGAAACGAAATTCCACCGTCCGGCCGCACGAGGATGTCACCTTGCAGATCGCGCTCTTTCCACACTGCGACCACCAGGACATCGCCTGGCTGAATCCGGTAACCACGATCGTTGGCCGCCTGGTCGCCGGTCGGGCTGGCCCCTGTGGGCGAAACTGCAATGGCGACAATCTTGTCCGCGGCCACGGCGACACCCTCGGGCACTAGAACAACGGCGACTAACAACACACCCAACACCGCGTTCCGGGGCAGCATGCGCCGGGGCGACCTCGCCACGAACAGCAATGTCGCAAGAAACCCCAGCAGAAGGAAGTCGAGCCGTCCGCCACCGCCACGCCCACCACCGCCATTATTGCCAGCGCTCGCGGGCGTGATCGATACCGACGCTGTGCCCTGCCCGCCCGGTCCATCGCAATTCAACGTGAACGTCGTGCTCGCGGTGATTGCGCTGGTGCGCTCGGATCCGCTCGTGGCACGCGCGCCGGTCCAGCCACCGCTCGCCGTGCACGCGGTAGCGTTGGTGGATGTCCATGTGAGCATGGCGGTTCCGCCATTGGTAACGCTGGTCGCGTCGGCTGAAATCGTCAGCGCCGGTGCTGGAGGCCGCACCGATACCCGCAATCCATAGGTGCCGTACACCGCTGTCTGTGAAGGCTGGGCAACCACAGTGACTATGTAGGTTCCAGGCTGCGCCGCAAACGGGAACGTACCGCCAGCGAACACCGACCCCAGCCGCTCGGCGCCACGTGTCACCACCGCGGCGAGCTCGCCAAATTGCGCGGGGAACTGCAGGTCTGTGATGGCAGCCTCGTATTGCCCAGCTGCCGGGATACTGATTTCGCTCGCGGCAAACAGGGTTCCGACGCCCTGGGTTCGTTCGAAAATCGGTGCCGCGCCAGCCGCGGTTGCCGCGAGATCGATGCCTAACAACCCGCTCGGAGTTGCTGCGACCGCAGGCTGCGCGAGCACGACGATGAACAGGTTGCCGGCTTCCACGACGTCGAGCGCCAGTGCGCCTGGAACGTCCAGTGATCCGAGCAGCGTGCCGTTCTGGGTCGCCGCAATGCCGCTGCTCACGAAAGCCTGCGGGAACTGAAAGTCCGCGAGCCTCAGACGGTACGCACCCGCCGTCGGAACATTCACGACATAGTTGAACACCTGCACGCCAGATGCGGACGCGTTGGTAGCGGCGGCAGTGAGCACGGTTGAGAACACGCGCGTATTGGGATCACGACGCAGTTCGATTCCGGAACTGCCTGGCAAGGAAGCCGACGCCACCGCGCGCACCAGCAACTGATGCGTGCCCGCGATAGCAATGAACCCGACCGTGCCAGGTGTGCTGCGGCGCGCGATCACGTTGGCACCCGACGTCAGAAGCGCGGAGTTGCTGGTTAGCGCCACGGGGAATCCGAGGTCGGTCAGCGTCAGTTGGTGCGCCCCGGCCTGCAACGCAGGCAGCGCGAGCGATTGAATCTGCCCCACGGATTCGGTGCTCGAATACACCACGGCTTGCGAGGCGGAGCGAATCCGCACGCCGAACGCGCCCGCGTTCGTCGACAATGGCGATTCACCGATGACCAGCAGGCGGTAGCGGCCCGGAGTTGCCGCGAAACTTGCCGTGCCAGGCGCGGCGAGCTGAGCCGCCAGCGCCGGATCACCGTCGCGCAGGATGGCGAGCGTGAGCGTCGACAACGCGACCGGAAATGCGTGATCGATCATCTCAACTTCATGCGTGCCCGCCTCGGCGACTTCGAATGTCGTGTCGAGCGTGCGCCGGTTCGACGGAGTCAAAGGCGGCGGATTGTCGATGGCCTCGGCGAACTCCAGAACGACTGCGTTGCCGGCGGAGGGATTCACGATGCTCGCTCCGAAACTGCCTGCCGCGGCAGCAGTTGCAGGCACTCCGACGACGCGCAGAGTGTAGGTGCCAGACGAAGGCGCGACGATGTCAACGCTGCCCGGCTCGGCCAACATCGCGACAACCGTACTTCCTCGCGTGACCGCGGCCCGCAGCGAAGTGAATACCGTCGGCAGCGCCAGATCGGTGAGCGTCAACCGATACGTTCCCGGCGCCGCGACATCGAAGGTGCGCACCACCGGCTCGGGCCCACGCGACAGTGTGCGTACCTCTTCGAACGGCAGTGACTGCGCACCGGCGGCGTTGGTCAATAGCCAAGCGACCAGCGTCCCGGCGAGCGTGACCATGGCTCCGCGCTCGCGGCTCACTGTCGCAGCTCGGCGAGCATCGCGCGCGCACTCGCGGCGCCCGCGAAATCACCCGAACTGGCCAGCGCGCGTTCGAGATTTTCGGTTGCCTGCGCTCGTTGGCCGGATTTCAACTGCGCCGTGGCCAGGTGATACCGGATAACGCGCGATTCGGGCGCCTGCCGCACGGCGCGCTCGAGCAGCGGCAATGCCGCGGCGTATTCACCGCGCTGCACGCGCACCCACGCGTGCGTGTCGAGCAGCGCCGGGTTGTTCGAGTTGATGAAGGGCGCCGTCAGGTCGCGCGCGCGGTCCAAACTCGCAGCGTCCGTGCGATACGTAACCAGCAACATCGCGAGGTTGTTGGCGGCGAGCTCCGAGCGGGGAACCCGCCGGTGCAGTTCGTCATAAACCTCTATCGCCGCGTCGAATTTTCCGAGGCGCTCGTGTACCGCCGCCAGTTCGGTGGCCAGTGCGGGCTCGTGGCCGCTTACCTTCAACCCACGTTCCAACGCCTCGACCGCCGCCTCGGTATTCTTGGCAGCGAGTTGCGCCAGCGCCAGATTGCGATAGGGAAGCCACCAGCGGGGAGTCGCAGCGATAGCCGCCGAAAACTCCTGCGCGGCGCCACCGACTTCGCGACGCGCCAGCAGCAGTTCGCCGAGCAGGTTATGCGCGTGAGCGTCGGTCGGCTTCTGCGCGATGGCTTTGCGCACACGCTCCTCGGCCTGCGCTGCCCTGCCTGTGGCCAACATGCTGCGCGCCAACGCCGTAAGTGCGTCTGCTGCGCCGGGCGTGCGCTCGAGCGCAGCCTCGAACTCGCGCTCGCTGTCGGCAAGCTTGCCTTCCGATTGAGCGATGAGGCCCGCCAGGTAGTAGCCGTTGGCCGCCTGTGGTGCCAGTGTCTTCAGATCTGTGACCGCGGTCGCGGCCGCCTGGAGATCCTTGTTAGTCACGTACGCCTGCACCAACGCCGCACGCGCCGGCACATCCTGAGGCATGCGACGCACCGCGTTTTCGAGCAGGGTAACCGCTTGAGCCGCGCGCCCGTTGGCAGTAAGAAGTTGGCCCAACTCGATGGCGATCGCCGTGTCGGTCGGCGCCAACGTCATCGCTGCCCGCAGGTTTTCCTCGGCGAGCGCGCTTTCGCCATTGGCGAGGTGCGCGCGCGCCAGTGTACGAAGGATGCCGGTAGCACCCGGTTGATCGCGCAACACGGCGCGCAGATCCGCGATTGCCACGTCTGGCTGCTGTTGTTCGAGGGCGATATTTCCGCGCAACAGCAGCGCATCGTTGTCGCGAGGGTTTTCGGCCAGTACCTCGCCCAGAAGAACCAGAGCTTCGTCGAAGCGTCTCTGCTGGGCGCGAATCGCCGCGATGCGATTGCGTGCGGTCAAGGCCTCCGGGGTGCTCTTGCGCTCAGCGATTATGGACCGCAGGGTCGCGATCGCCTCTTCCGGCACACCGCGCCGTTCCTGCAACGAAGCGAGGCCGAGCTGCAATTCACCATTGTCGCGATCGGCGGCGATGAATTCGCGCAGACGGGTCTCGGCCCCTTCGCGACTGCGTTGCGTCGCCAGGAAATCGACCAGCGCCAGCTTGGGCGCGGCACTGCCGGGAACGGCGGCCACCGCCTCATTCATGACGCGCTCGGCGTCGTCCAATCGCTTCTCGCGCAGCAGGAATATCGCGAGCTGATAGCGGTTGTGCAGCTCTTCCGGTTTGAGCGCGACGATGGCGCGCAACTGCTCTTCGGCATGAGTCGCGTCGCCTTCGGCCGAATACAGCGTCGCCAACACCTGTCGCAGATCAGTCGAGTTCGGGGCGCGCTTGATCGCGCTGTTGACCAGCGCGATGGCGTCGCCGGCTCTGCCTTCCTGACGGTAGATCGATGCCAGTAACGCAGCGGCGTTTTCATTGGCGGGGTCGAGCACCAGCGCGCGGCGCACATCTTCCGTGGCGGCGGTCAGGTCCTTGAGCTGGACACGTGCGGCGGCGCGAGATGTCAGCAGATCCGCATGGTCCGGGTGTTTGACCAGGCCGGGCTCTACGTACTCGAGCGCGCGTTCGGGGGCGCCCGCGAAAACGAACATGCGTGCAAGATTGGCGCGCGCCGCGGCATGATCGGTATCGACGTCGATTGCCGCCTGATACATGCCGGCCGCCTCGCGCAGATTACCCAGGCGTTCGAGCGATTGCCCATGCATGAATCGCGCTTGCGCGTCGTTCGGGGCGATCTGCAGTGCGTTTCGAAACTCGACGCGTGCCTTGTCGAAGTTTCCTTGCTGCATGAATTCCTGGCCGCGAGCCATATGTTTCGTTTTGCGCGACTGCGCACCGCCGCAGGCAATCAGCGCACAACACGCGACACCAGCCACCAGCGCGAGCTTCAATTTACGGGCGTGCATAGTGTCCCTGTCTTATGTGTGTCTTCTGTGCGGGAGGCGACGATCGTAGGTCGCCTCCTTTGCGTACGTGTGACACGCGCAATCACGCGGTGTAGGCCGCGAGCGAGCGCCACGCGATGGCGGTGAGAAACAACGCAATCGCGGCCTGCATTGGACGGCGCGCGGGTGCCGCATTCAGCAGAAACTCCAGCGCGTAGAACAATACGACTACCTTCGCCAGAGTCGCACCCACCAGGCTGGCGTCTCCGAAAATCCCCGGCAGGCTCGGCACCACGATTGCAACGAAGATCACGAGTAGATCGAGTGTCGTGAGCTCGAAGCGGCGTCCGCCGCTCAAACGAAAAGACGCCACGACGACGAACGCGAGGATGATGAAACAACTCATCACCGGCACAGAAAGCGTGGTGGCCGCTCCGAGGCCGCGATGGTCGAGAAACACTGCCACGACCGCCGTGACATAAGCGATCGCGCGCTGGGTCGCCGCCAGGCGCGTATGCCCAGGAAGCGCAGAGATCAAAAGCTGCCCGATCAGCAAGGCAGCGGCGAGATACCCGATGTCCGTGCTCACGGGCGCCGTTCCGGCGGCCACGATCATCGCGTACGCGACCGCGCTCCCACCCATGGCCCAGTTGGCCAGGATTTGCACTCTCGGTGATGTCGGCAACGGCGGTGAGCGGGCTCCCGCGGAGTTCTCCACCGACCAGTGGTGCATCTCGAGCCACCGAACGGATCCCAGGACCACGAATGCGAAAGTCACGAACGCCGCCACAATCAGCGTGTCGTTTTCGAAACGCATGAAATACGCGATCAGGAACAATGCAACCTGCACTGCGTAAACCACGTATACGGCGCCGCGATGTCCGAATCCCAATGCCAGCAAACGGTGATGCAGGTGGCGTCGATCGGCGGCGAATGGCGAGTCGCCCGCGAGAATCCGTGTGGTCATGACGGCAAGCGTGTCGAGAATCGGCCAGGCGAGCAGCAACAGCGGCAGCGCGGCGCTGTAGGCCGAGTCTCGCTGCGTGGCATCGATCGCCAGTATGGCGACCGAGAATCCCAGAAACTGACTGCCACCGTCGCCCATGAAAACTCGGGCCGGATGCGTATTGAAGCGCAGAAATCCGAGCAAAGCGCCCGCGAGCGCCGCCCCGGAAAGCGCCACGAGGGTATTGTCGGCCACGAAACCAAACGCGGTCAGCGCCACCGCGCAAAGCAGCGATGTGCCACCGGCGAGACCGTCGAGACCGTCGGCGAGATTGATCGCGTTGGTCACACCAATGATGAAAAGAAACGTCAGCGGGAGGGAAATCCACTCCGGCAACATCAACCTTTCGGAGAAGGAAATGGACTCGATTCGGAAATCGCCCATGGCGATTGCGACGGTCGCAGCCAAAGCCTGCCCGGCAAGTTTCAGTCGATAGTCCAGGTCGAAACGATCGTCGAGCACGCCGGCGATCAACAATACGACGACCCCGACCAGATACGCCGGCAACGCCTGCTCGTCTTGAACGGTGAGCAACAGGGCCGCACACACGCCCAACACCATCGCCGCCCCACCGATGCGCGGCACCGGTGCTGAATGAATTTTTCGGGAGTTCGGCCGGTCGAGGAGTTTGAGCCCGGATGCGAGTCGCCCGAGCGGCGGTACCAGCAGCATGGTGATCGCAAGCGCGATCATGAAGGCGACCAGGAGCTGCATGGTCACGCTCATCCCGGGACATAGGGTTCGAGCTGCGGGACGATGGCGCGCGAGAATTCCTCGAGCATGCCATCCACCTCTTCGACTGATTGACCGATGGCCACCGGCGCCGAGATTCGCACCAGCGCTCCATCTGTCCGGTTGCGGGTGAGCGCGTCCCAGAGGATGTACCACTTCACGAGGTACTCGTTGGTGATGACACGGCCGCGCTGTGCAAACCAGTAGTAGACGATCTGCCGCTGCAAGCCGTGCTCGATGAGCACCCGATTCGCTGACAATCTGCCGTCGTTGAGTTCGACGCGGCCCAGACTGCGGATTTGCCAACCGCCTCCGGGAATACACGATCGCGGCGAATGCGCGGACGCTCCTGAGCGCTGCGAATCGTAGTACGCCACGTAGAGATTCAACGGGCCGCGAGCCCCGTCGGTGTAATCTGCCAATAGATAGTCGTCGAGCTTCAGGACATCCAGGTAGACCCGATCGAGCGTGTTGCGGCTTCCCTGCCATCGCTCGGTCTGCAACGGCCATTCGCTGAGGTGCGCGCGCGGCGGCAATGCGTCAACGCGCGCCGGTGTGACGAGACCGACCAGCAACAGCAGGCAAGACAAAGCAGCTGCGGCGTTCAAGGCGCGCCCCGCCGTGAGGGGTCCCGTTGCAGCTTCGCTCGCCGACGCGGCGCCCCTGTCAGTGTTGCCGGCGAACTGTCGCCAGAGTGAGCCGCGCTGGCCTCGAGCGAGCCATTTCGCGAACAAGTAGAGCAGCGCGGTACTGGCCATGAACATGACCCAGCCCTGCAGATCGTGAAAGGTGCCTTCGGCCATCCCCAGGCCCCAGCGTTCAACGAGCACGATGATGAGCGCGACACGCACGGCGTTCATCCCTATTGACAGCGGCAGGCTGAAGAGAAATATCAGCACTCGCTTCCACCACGGCGCCTGCACGAAGTACGCCATGAGGAACCCGATCGTCAGCAACGGGAACATGTAGCGCAAACCGTCACACGCCTCGGCGACCTGCAGCTGGAGGTTGCCGAGGTCGATGACGTTTCCCTCGACGAACACGCTGATTCCGAAAGGCGCGGTAAGCATCACGCCGAGTCGGGACGACAGCAGCTGCATGTCGAAAGACAGCGCGTTCAGTATGAAATTCGGAGGTGGCACCGCCAGAAGCAGCAACACGAACACGATCCAGATACGGCGCGCGACTGCTGTGCCCATCCACGAGAGCAGGATGCCGCATCACATCATCGCCAGACCGTACTGCGAGATCGCATACAGCGCGGCCAGTTCTCCAACCCACGCGACGCCCGCGCCTAACATCAGCACGGCCACACCAAACCAGCTTCCCTTGCCGCCGGTTCGCGATAAATCGCCGCGTTCCCGCCAGATGACCCATGCCGCAAGCAGCGGCAGCAGCATTCCATGACTGTACTCGGGCCGTTCGAGCCAGGTGCGCCAGATCTCGATGGCGGCGCGATGCTGCCACAGGCCCGCCGCAACAGCGGCGACGACAGCCAGGACTACCGGAAGGCGATACATGGACTCTCCAGCGCTCGGAGGGTGTTGCCTGGAGCCGCGGATCGCGGTCAGCAGGTCGCGGGTGCGAGTTGGCGCAGTGCCGGCCGGCGCAGGGCCGCAAACAAGCCCATTCCCGTCAACAGCAGAATGGCAGCGCTCGGCAGCGGCACCGGCGTGAATTCGACGCGCAGCGAGTACAAACCGGTATTCAGATCACCGGCGCCGCGGCCGTACACGTGCGCAAACAATTGTGCGGCACCGCTCATCTGAAACAGCTGCGTGCCGGGCGCCGCCAGTTGACCCAACACCGATCCGGCATCGGAGAACGCAAATGAGAGCGTTGCGAGGCGATCGGGCCAGGCCATATCGGTCAGCGTCACGCGCAACGTACCCGCGCCGGACACCGTGAAAGGTGTGACGGTGGTCTGAACGCCCGTGATGAGGCCGGATTGCTCCAGCACCAGCATGGATGCCGACGCGGTGGGCGCCAGCGCAACTCCTCCGAACAGAATCGAAGTCAGGGCCACGATGCGAAACAGGTGACCACGAATCTCACTAACGAACATGCTGGCTCTCCTTACCATTGACCCTGGGCTCCTCGCCATTGCGTGCCGGCTTCGCGCCGTTGACGCCGCAATCGCTCTGGCTGCGATAGACATATTTCTCGTACAAGTAGTGGCGCAGCGATTCGAGACTCGGCACGCCTCCAGAAGAATTCGTGCCATCGGCTGCTGACAGCTCATTGAGCTTGAGTGCGGCGTAAGGCTCTGCCGCGCCGCGCATCGCGATCAAAGTGATGTCGTCGCGAGCGACACAACGCGCCGTCTCTGCGCCGTCATTGATGATTGCCTCGAGACGGCTTACGTCGAGTTCGAAGAACCGTACGAGTTCGGAACCGGACTCCACGAAAACCGGAACCAGATTCCTCCCGCGCGCGTCGCCGTCGTACAGCGGTAGAAGCTTGGCGAGCATGCTCTTGACCGCGAACCGGATGATGTCCGAGTCGCGAGTACCAAGCCGATGCGCGAGTTTTTTGACCTTGCGAATGTCCGCACTGTTCATGCGGATCGAGACTGCTTGTTTTCTGCCGTCAACCACAATGAGCTCCCTGTTGTATCCGGACCGCTCTTCCCCTGCGCAGCCAATGTAGGCACCAAGTGTGTCAACTCTCTTGCGCTCCGATGACACAGAGCACTCGGACGTGGCGTACGCGCGTTGCTTTCGAATACACCACAGGCAAAAAAAACCCCGCACGTGGCGGGGCTCAAGCACTGAGAAGCAATTGGCGGTTGTTAGGCGGGCAATCCTGCAGCGGGCCTGCGCCGCGCGGAGAGCCACAAGCCGGCGAATGCGCTGCCGAGCAGCCAGACACCGGCGGGCAAGGGAATGGGCTGGATGCCGCGCACCAGAAGCACGAAATCCTGAAAATCATTGTCGCCGTTTAGCAGATCCTCATACGCAAGGATGGCATCGCCTGCGCCGAAGACATCATTGCCGGGATCACCGTCGTTCACGATCGGGCCGCTGATGAACTGGCTGCCGTTGCCGCGATACGCGTACATGCGATCAACGCCGCCTGGATTCAGCGAGGAGTCGCTCATCAGGGTGTTGCCTTCGCCCGTCAGCAGGTAGAAGCCGAAAGCATCGGAAGAAAACCGCGCGCGCGACACGACGTGCGCCCCGTAGGAAACGGTGATCGTGCCGTTGGAATGGAACGACAACTGGGCGCGGGTTCCCGGGCCCGAAGGTCCCCGGAATACCTGGAGCCGGTTGTCCGGATTCGCCAGATCATAGAGCCCGAAGCCGTTCACGTTTGCGAAGCCGGCTATCTCGAGCAGGATGGTCGCTGAGGTTTGCCCGACGCTGGTCCAGTGCGCATCGCCACCATCAGCGGTTCCTTCGGCAAGACAGCCCGTGACAACGTTGGGAGCCGCGTCGAGTAGTTGGCCCAGCGCCACCTGCAGCGAAGGCTCACCGGAGGCGGCGCTATTGAACAGGCAATCCGCGTGTGCCACCGGCGCCCATGATGCCGCGCCCAGGACAAACAAGATGGAAAGGCTCGAACGCCGTGGGAAATCAGTCATGGTCACGTTCCTTCTGCGAGGCCAGCCTCTGGATGCAGTACCAGCATCGAATGAGCCGGTGACGGTCACATGAACGACTCGTGAATCGAGCGCCTTCGATCAGTTCGATGCGGGCGGCAGGCGCTGATCATCGGCACGCCCCCGATAGTTCTCGATGAGGTTGTCGAGCTGCACTCGTTTGAGCTGCGTGAACGGCTCGGATCCCGACAATGCCGACCAAACCCCGCGATCCCCGAGTCGCGCGAGAATTTCCGTATTGATGTCATACAACTGCTGGTTGCCGGCGACACACTTGGCGAACTCGGTTTCTCGACTCGCCAGTGTCGTGGCGAGTTTGGCGCGCTCGCCCTCGACCTCGCGCAAAGTGCCGGCCGTCTCGCGAAACTTGCCGATCAGTTCTTCGGTGCGAGCGCGATTCTGCTCGAGCTCACGCGCCGAGGAATCGCGTTCAGCACCTACCCGCGCCGCCGCGGTTTCGGTGCTGCGCGCGCGGCGTTCGATCGCCGTTAGCGCCGACTTCGCCGCTTCGGCTTCTTTCTTCATCGACGCCACTTCCTGCTTGAGCCGCGCATTGTCAGCCTGCAGTTGCGTTCGTTCGGACGCGAGCTGTTGCAGTTGCTGCAACATCTGCGCATTACCACTCCCGGATCGTTCCACCTGGGCTGTGGCGAATCCTGGAAGCAGGAGCATTGCGAACAGGACAATTGCCGGTCGGTACATGGCGAATCAGCCCCGATGGTTAGAACTGCGAGTTGAAATCGAGCTGCAGCACGTCAACGCCAAAAGGCGCGCCATCGATTTCGCTGGCACTGAGGTAACGCATCCGCAGCAGATTCTTTGGTGAGAGGGCGTAGTCCAGCGTAAAGGTGTACCCCTCGACGTCTGTGCCGCCGAGCCGGAAGTCCGAGTCCGTGAACGCATCCAGTACGGCGTCGCGCTCCAGGTGGCGATATCCGAGGGTGACGCGCCAGGCATGCGCGAGCTGCATATCGGAGGCGCCTACCGCGAAGTCCAACAGATACCCTTCCGCGCGCTCCGGCACGAAAAAAGTCGTTCGCTCTTGGATGTCTTCTTCGTCGTAACCGATATTGCGTACGTAGTCGCCGATGATGCTGATGCGGTAGCGTTCCGACAGACGCCAGTCCTGCTGCAAAGTCACATTGGCGAGTCTGTACTCGGCCATGAGCGCGAACAGGTTTGCGGTCGGGTCCGCGCTGTTGCGAATGTCGAACAGCGAGTTGCCGCGCTGCAGGAACTTGGGCGCCGTGTAGTCGAGGCGCGTGTCTTCGAGCGCATTGCGCTGCCCGGTGATGTTCGCAAAGTCGTACAAGGCCGCGGCGGCTCGCAGGCGGCTGCCGCCGGCGAAACGCCAGTCGACACCGAGCTGCGCGCCGTACATCCATTTGTCGCTGGACGACAGTTCGACTTCTTCGAGCGGGAACGCCCCGACCGTCGCGAACATGTTGCGACGGAAAGTGTCATCCCCCGAAAAGTTGAATCGGTAGTTCGCCGAAACTCCCTCGAAACTCAAGTCCTGGTCCCACACCAGATCGGTGGATTGCCACGGATTGGGAATTCGACCTGCCACGAGCGCGAGTGACTGGCGAGCCGTATCCGTCTGGCCGTACCAACGCATCCAGGCCTGGTCGATTCCGAACTGATAGCGTGCACCCGTGTTCCCCAGCGTCTGGTTGGTGGAAACGGGATCGCGCAGGTTGCCGGTCGTGAAGCGCATGCCCATCGAATAGCCGTGGCCGAGTTCGGCGTCGACTCCCAGGCGCAGGCGCGCGCGCAGACGCTGCCGGTCTTCGGTGGTGTTGGCGAAGGCGCTCAAGCCCGCGCGATCAATGCCGCCACGATCGTTCACAGTGAGGAAATCGAGGTAGGAGTTGGGGATATTGTCCGAGGCAAAACTATCGCCTTGTCCGCGTACCCGAAGGTCGCCGCTGATCCGCACGCGACGCGCCCAATCCGGCAGCGCGGCAGGCACGCCCCACCCTTCATCCTTCGCACGCTCTGCCACTTCTTTCGCCACTTCGGGCGCAAGCTCCGCGGCAACCTGCTTGCGAATCTCTTCCTTGACGATTTCCGGCACATACGGCACGCGGATCGCGCCCGCGTCTTCAGCCTCGGCGGCCGCGGCCAGGCGCGATTCCTCGGCAGCCTTGTCCTGCGCATCCTTGACCATCTGCTCGGCCTGTTCGCGCGTGATGACTCCGCGCTCCACCAGTCCCTGCAGCAGGTTGACGACGGTATTGCGCAATTCCGTCAGGCTTCGTTCAGTGGCCGCGGTGGATGCCGCTTCCGCGCCGCTCGCGCCCATCAGTGCGGCGATCGCGAAAGTAACTGCGGCGCCAGCCGATTTTCGAAATGTCATGGTGCTCACGATACTTGTTGCTTTCTTTGTCGTTGATCAGGCGCGCGAGACGATGCGCAGATTTATCGGTTGCGGCATATCCGCGGGCGGCGATTTCGACAGGCGCGCAACGCGCGCAAGCGCGGATTCAATCGCCCGGTCGCGGACCGTGTTGCCGCTCGACTGCGTCAGCTGGACGCGCTCGACGCTGCCGTCGACGCGCACCCAGACACGGACACGAATCGAATACGAACCGGCACGCGCCTCGGCTTCGTCCTGCAGTGCCTGCAGGAACTCGTCCTTGACCAGCCCCGAATACCACATGAACGCACTGTTGCCGCCTGCCAGGAGATCGCGGCCGCCCTTGCGACCCACGAGACCAAATCCGTCGCCGCCCGCCGCACCGTCGGCGTCGAGGCCCAACTGCTCACCCGGCGGCGGATCATCCGTGGGCGTGGGCTCCGGCTCGATCTCCGGTTCAGGCACGTCCACTTCTTCTTCCGGTGGCGGCGGAGGCGGCGGCTCCGGCGGCGTTGGCGGAGGGCGGATGAGTCGGACTTCCTGAACGACTTTCTTGTGCGACTGCACCGGCTGGCCCAGCCAGCCGCGCACCAGCCAGATGAAGCCCGCGCCGAAGGCGATCAGCAGCACGCCGAGTACCACGGTGGGCAGAAAACGCAGCCTCTTCGCACGCTCGTTCATCTACTTCACGATCTTCTGGGTGACCAGGCCGAGCTGCGATATTTCCAGCCGGCCCACCACGTCGAGCACGTCGACGACGCGCTGGTACTGGATGGTCGAGTCGGCCTTGATGATCACCGGCAGGTCGGGCGTCGCGGCCTTGTACTGCCGGAGCAGGCTCTCGAGTTGCGTCATCGACACCGGGAAGGTATCGAGATAGATAGTCCCGTCTCCCGTGATGGTGATCGCCTTGGTCTTGCTCTCGGCCATCGAGGGTTGCGCGCTGGCCTTGGGAAGGTTCACCTTGATGCCCTGCACCGTCGCCGTACACAGGATGATGAAGATGATCAGCAGCACGTACGCCAGATCCAGCATCGGCGTGATGTTGATCTGGTCGTATACGTCGACGTCGCCTGTGGGTGCTGACATGGCGGCTACGAATACGTCTCGGCGATACGCGTCACGAACTCGTCGACGAACACGCGCATGTCCGCCACGACCTCCTTGATGCGCGTGTTCAGGTAGTTGTAACCGAACAGGCAGGGAATCGCGACGCCAAGCCCGGCGACCGTGGCGACGAGCGCGGCGGCAGTGCCGGGCGCGATGGCGTTGACGTTTACGTCACCCGCCTGCGCGATGGCCGCGAAAGTGATCATGACGCCGATCACAGTGCCTAACAGCCCCAGGAACGGGCCGCCCGAAATAGAAATCGTGAGCCAGACCATCTGGCTCGACAGCCGCTGCGTGATGCGCGTCATCGAAGCGTCCATGGTGGCGCGAATGGCTTCGATGGACTGCGGCGAGAGAATGCGCGCGCGATCGGCCCCCGCGGCCTGGCCCTGCAGGCGGTGGCGTACTTCGCGCACGCCATGGTGATACAGGCGGAACAGCGTGGAGATGCCGAATCGTTCACCACTGGTACCGAGCGCGGACATGAGCTGGGACTCGGCCCCCGTTTCGAAGGCGGACTCGTCGTCATTCTTGCCGTTCGCCGGATCGAGCATGGTCACGTCGCCGGTCAGCTTGCGGAATTCGTTGAGGAACTGCGTGTTGCCCTTCACCACGCGATTCAGGAACAACATCTTGGTGAACATGATGGCGATGGACATGAACAGCAGCAGCACGCACAGGCCGATCACGATCCAGCCGTCGACGGTGACATTGCGCAGCGTCGTTGCGAAATATCCCCCGTGTTCGCTGGCCTCTTTCTGCACGTCGCTGCCGTAAACCACCAGTGGCGAAACCATGCCCTGACTGGTGGCTGCGGCGCGCAGCCAGTCGTTGTTGCGCGCGATGTTGGACACCTGCAGTTCGTCGAGCTCGCCGGTCAGGTAGTTCTGATTGCGCGAGGAGGCGCCCACGGTGAGAGTGCCCGCGATCAGCGGGATATCCGCCGCGCCGACGCTTGCGTTGACGACGCCATTGACCAGCAGTTCGAGGCTCCCGGTTCCGATGTGCAGCGCCAGGTGATTCCACTCTCCAGCCACCAACGGTGAGCTCCCGCCGGCACGCACCGGCTCGCCTTCGCCGGTCAGAGCCGCAAACGGCGTAAGGCCATCGATGCCGAGCACGAGCTCGCGCGTATCGTCGCTGAGCGAAACCACGTAAGCCTGGCTTTGCGGCTGCTCCACTCGCACCCAGGCAGAGAAAGTCATGCCTTGTCCCGGCTGCAGCTGCACTGCGCCGGCAGCGGGAATGGTGATCGAGTTCGCGCCGTTGAAGCGGGTTCCGGCCCCGATCAGGGAAGCTGGGTTGACGTCGGCCTGGAACGTTGCAGGCTCACTCTTGTAGGCCGTGGCATCCTGCGGCGAGCCCGCCGGCGCGCCGAAGTGATACACCAGCGCCTGATTCTTGTCGTAAGTGGCACCGGAGTCAGCGGCCGAAGTCGCATTCTGATTTCCGTAGTAGAGAAAAATCTTTTCGGTATTTACGCCTCCCGCGAGCCGCGGCAGGCGCACCCAGATGAACGCCATCTGCGCCGCGGCATCGTAGCGCTCCAGGTGAAACGCGAGCGGCGTCTTGTCGTCGGCAGCGATGAGCCGAAGATCTGACCCATCCGACTTGGCGTCACCGAAGTATTCGAAGTTCGCCAACGACAGCCGCAGCAGCACCGGTACGTCGCTGACCTCGCCGGTTACCGCGGCACCCGCTGGCGTCAGGTCGAAGGCGATTTCCTTGCGGAAGTTCCACTCGTCGTTCCACCAGGCGGATGCGATGGCCGGCCACAGCAGCGCTCCCAACAAAACCGGCAACAGGGCCGCGCGCATCTTGTGCCGTAACATTTTTTCCTCTGGAGTCGTACGAATGCGCCGACGAACCGGCGCCGCGATTATTGTTTGCCTGCGTTACGGTTGTGTTGCGCTATTTGGTGCGTTGCCGCGCAAGGCACTCGACGTCATCGGGCTTACAAACCTCTTCTCCGAAGCCTTCAACGAACACTTCGAGCCAGCCCAGCGCCGCCGACGCCAGCGGCGCGTCGCTCTTCGCATCGGCACCGCGCTCGAGCGAGGCGGTGGCGGAGTTGCTCGAGCTGGCGGCGACATTGCTGACGCCCTGCAGTCCGGCGGCAAGGCCGCCCGCGTCGACCGGAACACCCACCGATACACCACTCACCTGAATGTTGTTAGCGCCGAGCACGGCGGTTGCCGCAATAGTCAGGTTGCCGGCCACGATACCCGCGTCACCGGCATTGACGACGCCGCGCGGCGCAAACAGGTCTACGTCGCCCGGACGCCGGCCGGGACTGGTGGCGAGGGATTGGATGCCTGAGCCCGCGAGCGCCGCCGGGAAGAGAACCGTCGGACGGCCGTTGGAGTCGAAACTGATCGACGGGGCGGGCGCGGAGATCGCCGTCTTCGCACCACGGCCCGCGTCGATGTCTCCCCGCGTCGCCCAGATCATGATGTTGCCCCCGTCCGCAGCGAAGATGCGCGACTCGTTCACCTGGGTGTCGCCAAACGCGGCAATCGAAATGTTGCCGACGCTTTGCGCAACGATGCCGAGTTCCGAGGGAGATTTGTTGATGCCGAAGGCTTCCGGCGGCGTCGCGAGGCCAGCATTGATGCCGCCGCCGGGCGCGAGCAACGAAATGCCGCCGCCATCGAGCGAATAGATCCGGCTGAAGTACAGGCGGATATCACCGTCGTAGGCGTTGACCTGTCCGGCAGCGAGATCCGGGTTACTGCCCGGGAACAGGCTGGTGAGCGCGGCATACGCCCGCGTGAAATCGCCCCGGTCGCCGAGCGGCGCCGCAGTTCTTCCGGTGATACGCAGCTCGGTGAAGAACACCTCTTCGAGCAACGGCCGGCGCCGCGCCTCGGGGAGCTGAGCGAAGGCCGCGAGTGCGGCGGACTTGCTCACCGGCGTCGAGCCGGTTTCGCGCGCCATGTAGGCGAGCAACGCGGCGTCATGCACCGAGCCATCCCGCAGGTAGCGGTCGCTGAACGCCTGCCAGGCAGGTGTTTTTCCCTGCAAGCCGGCGAGAATGCGCACGTCGGCGCCGTTCTCTGGAACGCCGGACACGATGATGTCGCCCCGAGTCGAAATGCCGCTGGACGTCTGCAGGTCCACGTCGCGTCCCGCGCTGATTTCCAGGCGGCCGCCTCCATCAACGTTGATTTCCCGTTTGCTGCGGTTGATGCCGCCGCGCTCGCCGCGCTCGATGGTATAGATCAGATCACGCCCGGCTTGCAGGGTCGTCGTGCTGAGCTCGCCCGGATGAATTACCGTGAGCGAAAGATCACGGATGTCGCGTCCTGCGGCGAACCTGGCGGGCATCGGGAAATAGAAACCGGAAGCATCTTCGGAACCGCCCGATTCGATCGCTATGTCGCCGAGGCGCGCCACGATGTGCGCCACGGCATTCGTACCGGCATGTACCGGGAAACGTGCGTTGAAATCCGGCCAACTGTTGATGGCTGTCTCGAGCAGATTGGTTGGGAAGCCCGGTTGCGGTGCGGCGACCGTGGGCATCAACGCCGGGTCTGCATTCGACATGAGCACTTCGACCGCGTTCGGTCCACGCGTGGTGATGTCGTGATTCGCCAGCAGCTCGAAGCGTCCGGCCGCATCCGGAAACAGCGAGAGTGTTCCACGCAGGTCCACGTCGCCATCGAACGCCACACCTGACAAGCTCGGCGGATAGGTGCGCAGTGCTATTCCAAAGCTCGCGGCGCTCATCGAACTGGCAAGTTGCTGACCCAGGACGCCAGTGTCATTCAATAGGTCAAGCTTGCCGCCCACGGCAAACAATCGCGCGGCGCTGTCGGAACCGTAGGTGGAAAACGTCGAACGCGAGGATTCCTGAATCTGCTGCGAAATGCCTTGGGGCAACAGCGTCGGGTTTAGGATCGACCCGACGAGCAGATCGCGGCGCGCCAGCGCGGAGACTTGCGCATCGCCGAGCGCGATCAGCGTTCCTGCCGAGGTCTCCGGCATCGCGCTGTCGTTCATGATCGAGTCGCCGGCGCGAAGCACCAGTTCGCCTCCGCCGACGAAAAACTTTCCGTCGACCATATTGCGGCCGGCGTCGACCTGAAGCCGCCCGCCACCGATCACTTCCACGCGGCTGCTGGCGGGTGTCGTGCCGCCAACTTGGCGCCCGATGGTCGGCACGCTGGCCGACAGGTTGAGCACGTCCCGGCCCGCGTTGACATCGAGTCGGCCGCCAGCAAGCGTCCCCAGACCCTGCATGAAGCGAGCGAAATTTACCGTCCACCCCGTTGCGCTGGGATTCGCCAGCCCCTCGGGCCGGCCGGAACGCCACAGCCAGTCCGTCACCATCTG
>DASTTJ010000192.1:0-6961 GCA_035760205.1 Steroidobacteraceae bacterium
AGGATTGCAATGAAAACCCTGCGCGCAAGCCCGTGGCTCATTCTGCTGTCGGTGTTGGCCGTTCCTTCGCCTGGCGCGGCGCCAAAGCCCGCCCCATTGCCGTCGGTCGACATCTCCTACGAGAAGTTCGTGCTGCCGAACGGGCTCACGCTGATCGTGCACGAGGACCACAAGGCGCCCGTGATCGCCGTGAACATCTGGTACCACGTCGGCAGCAAGGACGAGCGGCCGGGACGCACCGGGTTCGCGCACCTGTTCGAGCACCTGATGTTCAACGGTTCCGAGAACCACAACGACGAATGGTTCCGCCCCCTGGAAGCCGCCGGTGCGACCAAGCTGAACGGCACCACCTGGCTGGATCGCACTAACTACTTCCAGAACGTACCCACCTCGGCGCTCGATATGACGCTGTGGATGGAGTCGGACCGCATGGGGCACCTGTTGGGCGCGATCGACCAGGCCAGGCTCGACGAGCAGCGCGGCGTGGTCCAGAACGAGAAGCGCCAGGGCGACAACCGGCCCTATGGAAAGGTGAGCGAACTCATCACCACCAGCACTTATCCCGCGGGCCATCCCTATTCTTGGGAAACCATCGGCTCGATGGAGGACCTGAATGCCGCTTCGCTTGAAGACGTGAAGGAGTGGTTCCGCACGTACTACGGTGCCGCCAACGCGGTGCTCGTGGTGGCGGGCGACATCACGGTGGCCGAAGCGAAGTCGAAAGTGGAGAAATACTTCGGCGACATTCCCGCCGGCCCGGTCATCAGGCGTCACGAGGAGTGGATTGCCAGGATGTCGGGCACGCGGCGCGCGATGCTGCAAGACATCGTGCCCCAGGCACGCATATATAAGGTGTGGAACATCCCGGGCTACAAGCAGAAGGATTTCACGCTGCTCGACATGACCGGCGATCTGCTCGGCGGCGGCAAGAACAGCCGGCTCTACAAGCGGCTGGTGTACACGGATCGCACGGCGACCAACGTCACGGCATTCGTCGGTCCGTTCGAAATCGGCTCACAATTGCAGATCGTCGTTACGGTGAAACCGGGCAGCGATCCCGCCGCAGTCGAAAAGGCGCTCGACGAGGAGCTGTCTCGATTCCTGGCCTCGGGTCCGGCGCCAGAAGAGGTCGAACGCATCCGCACCACGAACTTCGCGTCGTTCGCCCGCGGCGCCGAGCGAATCGATGGTTTCGGCGGAAAGTCGGCCATCCTCGCCGAGAGCCAGGTGTACGCGGGCTCGCCGGATTTCTACAAGACTCGACTCGGCTGGGTGGCCAAGGCCACACCCGCGGATGTCCAGGGCGCCGCCAGGCGCTGGCTGTCGGATGGCGTGTTCGTGCTCAACGTCGAGCCCGTGCCCACGTTCAAGACCGTCGACAGCACCGTCGATCGCAGCAAACTACCCGTGACCGGCGCGCCGCCGTCGCTGAAGATCCCCGCGCCATCGCGTGCGAAATTGTCGAACGGCCTGCAGATCGTGGTCGTGGAGCGCCACAGCGCCCCGGTGGTCGACTTCACTCTGATGGCGGACGCCGGGTTCGCCGCCGATGCGCAAGGCAAGGCAGGCACTGCGCGCCTGGCCATGCTGATGCTGCAGGAAGGTACGAAGGCGCGAACCTCGCCGCAGATCGCCGATCGATCGGAGTCGCTCGGTGCGCCCATCGCGGTGGGTTCGACGCTCGACCGTTCGTTCATCAACATGAATGCGCTCAGCAACCGGCTCGGCGAATCTCTCGACCTGTATGCGGATCTGCTGCTGAATCCCACCTTTCCGGCAAACGAATTCGAGCGGCTGCGCGGTCAGACACTGGCCACCATCCAGCAGGAGAAAGCGCAACCCCTGGCCATCATCAATCGCGTATTGCCCAAGTTCATCTATGGCGAAGGCCACGCGTACTCGAATCCCGCGTCCGGATCCGGTACCGCTGAAGCCGTAGGCAGTCTCACCAGCGCAGAACTCCAGGCGTTCTACAAACGCTGGGTGCGGCCGGACAATTCGGTGTTGTTAGTCGTGGGTGACACCACGCTTCCGGCCATACAGCCATTGCTCGAGCAGCGCCTGGGCGGGTGGCGTGCGCCGGCCGAAGCGATGCCGAAAAAGAACATCGCGAATGTCGCTCTGGCCGCAAAGCCGCGGGTATACCTCATCGACCGTCCTGCCGCGGAGCAATCGCAGATCGTGGCGGCAACCGTGGGACCGACGCGCGCCGATCCGGATCACATTCGCTTCGTCGCGCTCGATACCATGCTGGGTGGCAACTTCGTGTCGCGCCTCAACATGAACCTGCGCGAGCAGAAGCACTGGTCTTATGGCGCCGGAACCCGCATCACCGATGCCATCGGGCAGGGCATGTTCCGCGCCGGCGCGGGAGTTCAGACCGACAAGACCGCCGAATCGATGCTCGAGATCCGCAAGGAGTTGCGCGACATCATCGGCTCCAACAAGCCGAGCGTCGCTGAGCTCAAGTTCGCGCAGGACAGCCTCGCCATCGCGTTGCCTGGCAATAACGAGACCTCGGATGAAATCGCCAATTCCTATGGCGAGATACTGACGTTCGGCCTCAAGGACAGTTACTGGAACGACTTCGTGGGCGATCTTGGGTCCCTGACCACCGCCGACATCGACAAGTCCGCCGGCCGGCTCATTCATCCGGAAGCGTTGACGTGGGTGGTGGTCGGAGACTTGTCGAAAATCGAGGCGAACGTGCGTGCGCTCAACCTGGGTGAGGTCACGGTGCTCGACGTTGATGGGAAAGTAGTCGCGCGGTAGTCACGCCACTTCAACGAGTTCCGAATACTGCTTCAACGCCGCATTGGCGGTGAGAAACCGAAGCGGTTCGTGCATCGCCTGGGCGATGAGCAGCCGATCGAAGAAATCGACGCCAGGCGCAGGAATGAGTGAGGCCGCATCCGCGGCGGGTTTCGCCCGCACCGGCAATTCGGTGAAGCCGCTGGCGCGAATGCCGCGCGCCAGCTCGTGGGCGTCGGCCTCGAGCAGTCCCGATGAAATCTTCTGTTCGCATTCCACGATGGACGCGGCGCTGACGTAGACCTCGTCAGCCGCCTCGATGCGCTCGCGCGTCGCTTTGGCCAGTTTGCGCGAGTCGGCGAGCCACCAGAGATAGATCTGCGTGTCGAGCAACAGGCGCATGGGATGGCGGGGTAGGGGAGGGCGATCAGGCCGGCGGCGTGCCGTCGGTCCAGGGCCGTTCGAAATCGTCAGCGATCCGCATCTTTCCCTTGAGCAGCCCCGGTCGGCGCGGCGTGTCGTCGCGCCGCAGCGGGACGAGCCTGGCCATGGCCCGGCCACCCTTGGCGATCAGGATTTCACTGCCACCGGCCACGTCTTCGATGAGCCGCGACAGGTGGGTCTTCGCCTCGTGAATGTTGATCTTGGCGGACTTCACAGTGAACTTAGTTTAGTTTAGTCTAGTCGCAATGGGTAGGTTCTTTTCATGAAATGGCTCGCGGGCGCATTGCTCACGGTCGTATTGCTGCTGCAGTACCGCCTCTGGCTGTCCGGCGACGGCGTACGGGAGCTCGGGCGCCTGTCCGATGCCGTAGAGCGCCAGAAGTCGGATAACGAAGAGGCGGCGGAGCGCAACCAGCAGCTCATTGCCGAAGTCGCGGACCTCAAAGCCGGAATGGCGGCCATCGAAGAGCGGGCCCGCAGCGAACTCGGCATGATCGGCCGCAACGAAACCTTCTATCAGGTCGTGCCGGTCCGTCCCCGCACCGCGTTGCCCACTCGCACCGTCGAACACACGCAGACCGCCACGCGCTGACTTAAGATTCGCGCCCCATGCGCTATTTCGTCGTGATCCCGGCTGCGGGCAGTGGCCGGCGTTTTTCATCGTCGGTGCCGAAGCAATACGCGGCGCTTGGGAGTTCGACGGTCATCGAATTCGCGCTGAGCGAGTTCGAGGCAGACGCGGACTGCGGTGGCATCGTCGTCGCGGTCGCGCCGGACGATTCGCTGTGGCCCGCCATCGCGGCGCGCCGCTCCCGGCTCATCCAATCCGTCGAAGGTGGCGCCGAGCGCGCGCACTCGGTGCGCAACGCGCTGCGTGCCTTGACGGCGCGGGTTCGCGATGACGACTGGATCATGGTGCACGATGCGGCGCGGCCGTGCCTGTCGAGCCTCGACCTGCAGTCACTCAAGCGCGAGTTGGCGTCCCATCCCGTCGGTGGCCTGCTGGCGGTCCCGCTCGCGGACACTCTGAAGCGTGCGCTCGAGCCGGGCGTGCACGCGCATGTCGATTCCACCATCGACCGTAACGGCCTCTGGCGCGCCGCGACTCCGCAGGTGTTCCGTTGTGGCGTGTTGCTGCGCGCGATCGAAGCGGCGCTCGACGCGGGCCGCATACCCACCGATGAAGCGCAGGCCATCGAATGGAGCGGGCAGCGTCCGCTGCTGGTCGCGGGTCGCGCCGACAATATCAAGGTCACCACCGCGGACGACCTCGCGCTCGCCTCGGCCATACTCAGCGTGCGCGCGGTGCAGGAGAAGAAGTGATGCGGATCGGTTCCGGTTTCGACGTGCATGCATTCGGCCCAGGCGACTCCATCGTCCTCGGCGGAGTTCGCATCCCGCATTCGCGCGGCGTGGTCGCTCACAGCGACGGCGACGTGGTGCTGCATGCGCTTTGCGATGCAATGTTGGGTGCCGCAGGCCTGGGTGACATCGGCATGCATTTTCCTGATACGGATCCGGTGTGGAAAGGCGCCGACAGCCGGCGCTTCGTCGCGGCGGTGCTCGAGATGCTCGCCGTGCGCAAGCTCAAAGTCGGCAACGCTGACATCACGTTGCTGGCACAGTCGCCCAAGGTATCGCCCTATCGCCTCGAGATCCGTCGCTCGCTGGCGCAGATGCTGGGAGTGACCGAGAACCAGGTGAACATCAAGGCGACCACCACCGAACACCTGGGTTTCGTTGGCCGCAACGAGGGCCTGGCCGCGCAGGCCATCGTGTTGCTGGAATGATCCCCGACCACTGGCGTCGCGCAGCCCTGGCGCCACCGTCGGCCTGGGGTGCGCCGCTCGGCACAGGGGTGCTTCGCTCCACTCCCGAAGATTTCGAGGTGGACGAGATGCTGGGCTTCGCGGCGGGCGGCGACGGCCCGCATGCGTTGCTCAAGGTGCGCAAGCGCGGCGCAAATACCGAATGGGTGGCACGAGAGCTGGCGCGCGCCGCCGGCGTCAAACCGTTCGAGGTGGGATTCGCGGGGCTCAAGGATCGCAATGCAGTGACCACGCAGCACTTCACCGTGCCCCGCGGCAAACGCGCGGCGGAGGAGTTCGTCGGGCTTGCGGGAGAGGGCTACGAGGTACTGACGGCAGCCGCGCATCAGCGCAAGCTGCCGCGCGGCGCACTCGAGGGCAACCGGTTCGCGATCACCGTACGCGGACTCGGCTGCGACGCCGCGGGGCTCGATCAGCGTATGCAGTGCATCGCAACGGGCGGCGCACCTAACTATTTCGGCGAGCAACGTTTCGGCCGCGAGGCTGGCAATCTCGAGCAGGTCCTGCGGGCCGCGCAACACCTTGCCCGGAACGTGGAAGAGGGTGGGCGAAGCCGCGGACGCGAACGGCGAGGGCGCGACGATGCGGGCTTCATGTTGTCGGCCGCCCGCAGCCTGATCTTCAACGCCATTCTCACCGAGCGGGTGATCCAGGGAAGCTGGAATCGTCTCGCCGCTGGGGATGTCGCCAACCTGGACGGCCGCGGCAGCGTGTTCATCGTCGACAGTGTCGACGCGGAACTCGAGCAGCGCTGCGCGACGCTCGATGTCCATCCCACGGCGCCACTCGCGGGCGCCGGGCAGTCGCTGGCAAAGGGCGACGTGCTGGCGCTCGAGGAGGCCGTCGCGGCCCAGTATCCCGAGGCCCTGTCGGTGATCCACGCCGAGGGCATGAAACCGGAGCGCCGCGCCTTGCGCATCCAGGTTCGCGATCTCGCACACGAATATTCCGGTGATACGCTGCGCTTGCGTTTCGCACTGTCGGCAGGAAGTTTTGCGACCACCGTGCTCCGCGAGATCATCGCGGGCGCAGTCACCGGGGAATGAGCATGCTCGAGATCAGTGACGAGGGAGATATCCGGGTCATCAAGCTCGCGCGTCCGCCGGTAAACGCACTCAATGGCGAACTGATCCGCAAGCTCATCGTTGCCATCGAAGGAACGCGGCAGACCGCCTCGATCGTCATCGCCGGGCAGCCCGGTCTGTTCTCGGCGGGGCTCGACGTTCCGGGCTTGCTTACTCTCGATCGCGACGGATTGACCGCCTTGTTCGTCGATCTTTGGCGTGCGCAGCGCGCCATCGCCACGTCAGCCGTACCGATCGTGTTTGCGATCAACGGGCATTGTCCGGCGGGAGGCACCGTGCTCGCCATCAATGGCGATTACCGTGTGATGGCGCAGGGCGAATTTCGACTCGGGCTCAACGAGGTGCAAGTGGGACTGTTCCCGGGTGGTGTCATTCACGGCGCGTTCAAGCGGCTCGTCGGCGGACACACTGCGCAACTGCTGACGCGCGGCGCACTCATCGATCCTGCGACCGCGCTGCGGATGGGCCTGGTCGATGAACTGTGCGATGTGGCGCAGGTTCTGCCGCGTGCGCTCGAGGTTGCACGCGAGCTTTGCGCGCTGCCACGCGAACCCATGTTGCGTACCCGCGCGCTCGCGCGGCGCGATCTTTCGGATCTGTACGGCAATGCGGAGGAAGCGGAAAACCGTGAGCGTGAATTCGGTGCGATGGGCGCCGGCATGTGGTTCGAACCTGCGACCCAGGAACTCCTGAAGCGGCAGTTCGCGAAGAAGCGTTAGGGAGCCGCCCCCAGCAACACATTGATGGCGCCGGTGCCGCCATCGACGCGGCGCGCCGAGGTGAACGCCAGAACGGGGGCGGTCTTGCGCAGGATCATGTTCACGGCCACCTTGATTACGGGTCCGCGCGGTC
>DASTTJ010000193.1:0-6711 GCA_035760205.1 Steroidobacteraceae bacterium
GAGCTGCCGCTGGAATTCGCGCCCGGCGCGCGTTACAGCTACACCAATTCCGGCTACGTGGTGCTCGGATCGATCCTCGAGAAAGCGAGCGGCAGGACATACGCGCAACTGCTGCAGGAGCTGATCTTCACGCCGCTCGGCATGCGCGACACCGGTCTCGACGCCAACGGCCCCACGAGGCCGAAGCTCGCGCTCGGGTACCGCCCGGACGGAGTGCGCAACGCGCGTGCCGAGGATGTCGATCCGTCATGGCTGCACGCAGCGGGTGGGATCTACTCGACGGTGGAGGACCTGCTCAAGTGGGATCGCGCGCAGATCTCTGGCAGCGTACTGCCACGTGAAACACTCGAGCAGATGTGGTCGCCGGAGCATGGGGTCTATGGATTCGGCTGGCAGCTGCTGAAAGCATCCCCGCAATCTCTGAACCGGACGCTCGTGTTTCACGCCGGCGGGATTAAAGGACACGCGACCGATTTTCTGCATTACCCGCGCGAACAGGTGACCGTCATCCTGCTGGCGAATCTCCTGCCGGTTCCACTCGCCGAGATCAGCCGCGACCTGAGCGCAATCATGTTCGGTGAATCGTTTGTGATGCCCCTCCTCCGTAAACCCGCGCAGGTCAATCCCGCTCTCTACGACGAGTACGTCGGCAAGTACCAGTTCGCGCCCAATGTCGACATCACCGTGGCACGCGAGGGCGACCGCCTGACGGTGCAGGCGACCGGGCAGCCAAAGGATGTTGCCATTGCCGAATCCGCGACCATGTTCTACTCGAGAATCTCGCCGGTCCGGATCAGTTTCATGCGCGACGGTACCGGCAAAGTGTCGCGTCTCATCCTGCATGAGCCTGGCGGTGACCGACCGGTGCCGCGCAAGTAACGCGCCGCGACGTGCCCGCCGTACGGCAGGATCGCCATATACTTCACTGGGAATCCAGCCCCGTCACCAACCGAGCAGTCGACATCACCATGAGACCCTCCAATCCGTACTTGCGCGTCTTCGCGACCCTGTTGCTTGTGGCCGCATTCGCCGCGCACGCAGCCGACAAACCGAAGAAGGTGAAATACGCCGCGCCCGACGGATTCGGCGGGCATCAGTGGGGAGAGCTGCTAACCAGCTCGGACTTCGCGCAAGTTCAGCTCGAGCCCATCGGTGTCGGTGCCGCGTGGATGCGACCCGTCGAGAAGGATCTGACGTTCACGTGCATGCCGGTGGGTGGTATGGGTGCGCAGATGGGCGGCGCGCTCGGCGGATGTGACTTTCAGGCGACACTGAATAGCCTGCGCAGGACGTTTGAAGGCGGCGGCTTCTACGTGCTCTCCGAGTACACGATCGAGGCTCAAGGAGCTCGCTACGGAGGCGAGAAGGACGGCATCGTCCTGCATCCGGTGATCTATCAGTTCTGTGCGAACTGGGACTCGACGAAACGCGAGGTGCCGCCCAAGTTCGATGAACTGAACCAATTTTGCGGTGTGCGAATGATGTTCGAGAGCGAAACGCGCGAAGAGCTGCGCAATCTGCCGGCCGATCACGTGACCAATTACGATCGCGTGCTCGACAAGCTGATCGCGAGATTCGGGAAGCCCGACAAATTCGCGCGGCGCGGCCAGGTGATCATCGAAACGCTGGAAGGCGACTCGACCGATCGGAAGGAGCGCAAGTTCGGCATCTGGCGCTGGTGCCCCGCGCGCGATCGCGGCCTGCACACCAGCTGTACCGCGAGCGTCGTGCTTTCACTCGAGCCCGCGACCGGCGTCGCCACAGTGCTGTATTCGACGCCGTTGCTCTGGGAGTTCGCCTACGCGCGCCAGAACAACGGCTTCAAGGGCGATAAACTCTTCAAGCTGCTGCACGCGCGCAAGTAGTCAGCGCGCGCAGCGCTCCGGCAAACGCCATGAAGGGGCACCGCTTCTTACGACGCAAGAACCCAGACCGCACCCGCATACGACAGCAAAATCGCCACACTCTCGACACGCACGGAAACAATGCGGTTTCCACGGCGAGCGAGGATTGCCATCAGGCCGAGTCCAATGGCAATCGCGGCGAACAACGCCGAGCGTGCATGGTCCTGGGATGCGTGTGCCAGTACCGGTCCGCGGGTGTAAGCGACGTCCATCGCCAGCAGAATGGTCATGTTGAACGCATTGCTGCCGAAGATGTTGCCGACTGCAAGGTCGAGCGCACCGAGGCGAACGGCGGCAATGGTCGCGGCAATCTCCGGGAGCGAGGTCGTAAAACCCACCAACAGCGTGCCTACGAAAGACTCCGTCAGACCGGCCTCGGCAGCCAGTACCTCCGCGGATAGCACCAGAAGCGGTGCCGTGATCAACAGGCCCACCGCCGCAATGCCGAACCCGACCAAGCCGCGTCGCAGCACGGTACGACTCGTGTCCCCGAGCTCGAGCTGTTCTGGCGGCGCGGTTGGATTCATGTTGACGTACACGGATCGCATCCCGACGAGGTAGATAGCGAATATCAGGATTGACTCGACGCCGACGTGCCCGATGCGACCCCATCCGCCCGACGCGATGGCGGCGCCCGCCATCGAGGTGAGCACGATGGCGAGGGTTGCAACGAGTGCGTGGTTCGTCGAGACGTTGTCGAGTATCTGGCGGCGTCGATACACGATGTCGAGCACGCCCAGCAGCAGCATATTGGCCAGTGTCGAGCCCATCAGGTCGCCGACCCCGATGTCCACGGTGTCGAGAATCGCCGCATTGATGTCGGTCGTGAGCTCCGGCAGCGAGGTGCTTGCCGCGAGCAGCACCGTACCCACCCACAGGCGGCCGAGCCCGGTTGCATCTGCGATCGCATCTGCGTGACGCGCGAGGCGTGATGCAACCAGGAACACCATGACGCCCACGGCAATCAGCGCCGCCAGCGGAAGCAGTGCCCCGCGGCCGCCGAGCATCGAGAATGCCAGGTCGTGCATTGTCGTCACCTAACGGCCCCTTTTGATAATCGCGCTGTCGTCACGCCCGGATCTGTGATGAGGCAGGTTTCCGAGCCGTAGGCAATCAGCCGGCCCTCAGTATCGAACGCCTTCCCTTCCGAGCTGGCGATGCGTTTGCCGCCGTGAAGCAGCATTCCTTCGCAGCGCAGTATCCCCGACTTGGCGTGAGCCGGTCGCACGAAATGGCTGCGAGTGTTGTCGAGGAGCGACCGCCATCGGAATGACTCGCAGCCCTGCAATCGAGCAAGATCCGAACCGCGCCCACCTAAAACCTCGCCCATCATTGCCTCGCCAATTCGCGAGAGCCACATGAAACCCACCAGCCAGTCGGACTACCTGAAACGCATCGACCGCGCCATTGCCGCGGTCGCGGCGAGTCTGGAGGAAGAACGGCCGCTGCCATCGGCCGCAGCGCTCGCCGCATTCGCCAACTTCTCACCGTTCCACTTCATGCGCGTGTACCGCGCGCTCGCGGGTGAGCCACTGGGTGCGACGGTGCAAAGGCTGCGGCTCACGCGCGCGGCGCACCTGCTGGCCGGAAGCTTGGCGCCGGTTAGTGTCATCGCAGGCCGTGTCGGCTTCGAAACTCCACAGTCCTTCGCGCGCGCATTCCGCCAACACTTCGGGCTTGCGCCAAGCGAGGCGCGCAACGCCATTGCTGAAGCGCCGCGGGCGCCCGAGCCGCCGGCGCTGGCGGAGGCAGCGATCCACATCGACGTCGTGGCGCTCGAGCCGTTCCGCGTGGTGGTACTGCGCAACCGCGGCGCTTACTCGAAGATCGACGAAGCTTACGGCCGGCTATTCGCGTGGATGGCGGCGCGCGGCGCTCTCGAGGCCATCGCGGGGCTCTGGGGCATTCCGCATCACGACCGTCGCGACACGCCGGACGAGGAATCTCTCTTCGACTGTTGCCTTGCTATCGCGGCGCCGCTTGACGCGGCTGAGGGCGTGACAACAAAAAGGATCGGCGGAGGACGGTACCTGCGCCATCTGCACCTGGGCTCTTTCGCACAGCTCGATGACGCGCACGACGCGCTGCTGCGCGGCTTGCTGGTGTCCGGACAGTGGCAGTTGCGCGAGTCGCCCATCCTGCACGAATACCTCGACGATCCCGAGATCACCCCCGAGGCGCAATTGCGGACGCACATATATCTACCTGTAGAAAGTGCTTTCGGGGCCACTTCGTGAGCCGGCTGCCCGCATCAGGGCGCGCGGCGCTGCTCGCGTGGCTCTTCTCGACGACCTCCGCCTTCGCGGCGGAGCCACTGACTCGGCACACGCTCGAGCTCGCGGGCGGTGAATTCGGCGCGCCGGCAAGACTCACGGACTTCAACTGGCTTGTCGGTCGCTGGAGTGGCGCGGGGCTCGACGGCATTAACGAGGAGCAGTGGAGCGCGCCCGCGGGCGGCGCGATGATGGGCATGTACCGGCTCATCAAGGATGGGCGCGTGGCGTTTTACGAGTTGCTGACCCTCGGAGAATCCGGCGACACCCTGCTCCTCACGCTTCGGCACTTTCACCCGGATTTGCGCGGCTGGGAAGAGCGCGACGAAGCCGTGCGGCTGCCTTTCATCAAGGCGGAGGCGGGCCGGTTCTATTTCGAAGGACTCACGATGGAGCCGCGCGCCGACACGCTCACCATCTATCTCGCCATCGATCGCAAAGAGCCGAAGGGCGAATCCGTTCACGAAGTTGCATTCAGCTATCAGCGGCGTTGAGGGTTTGCTTCCCCGGCTCGGATTTCAGGAACGTCAACGTCGCCCTACGCATGCGAAGTTGGCTTCATCATCGATGCTGCCTGTGCCGATGTAGCGCGCATAGGCCGGATACGGACACAACGGTCGCGTTCGATTGGTCGGCACCGCAGGCGTGAGATCGTCGAGCGAGGGGTTCGCAGGATTGACAGCGGCCACGATGCGGTCGGGGGCCTCGCCTTCTTCCACCCAATCAACCAGCGCCGCAAGTGCGTCGAACCGATCCGTGGCAATTCCACCGCCGCAGTGCTGCATTCCTGGAACGTAGAACAAACGCGCAAATTCCTGCGTGCGTTTGAGCCCGTGATTGTCGCGCGCCAGCTGTTTGTACCAGTCGACGTGATACCTCGCCGAGAATACTGGATCCGCACCACCCGTGTAGACGATGAGCTTGTTTCCGCGCGCCCTGAATTTCCTGTAGTCCGTCGAACTCGAATACATGAACTCTGCGGCCGACACCTTATGCATGCCGGTGGTCGCGAAGATCCGCGGCGCGTCGCGATCAAAGCTGTAGCTGAGTAAGAATGGCATCAAGGCATCGGGAGCCGCGGCCGCTCCTGTTACCGAGATTCCGCCAGCCGTCGGCGCGTTCGGCGGCGTGCGGAACAGGAACGGTACCGACGCGCCGCCGAGTCCGATGCTCTGCGCGGCCGCGGTGTTGAATGTGACTGGAGCAAACGGCGGAAACGGCAGGGTGGGATTGAACGCTCCCATCTTCCAGTTGCGCCAGCTGATGAATCCCGATGTCGCCGCGATACCGGGATCCCAGTACCAGCTCGAGTACCACTCCTTGCCAAATCGATTTCTTGGACCGGCGAACACATTGCTGAGCGCTGTCACTTGTGCATCGTCGAGAACAGATTCGCCGCCGGGCCCAAGCGTTGCCGGATTGAAACGACACGCTTCGAAGTTGTCGACGCTGCCGTCGGCGAGACCGTCGAGTGCATCGCATTTGGCGAGAATCGCATTCCCCACAGCTACAAGATCGGCGTCGGAAAATGCTTTGTTCGCCCACGGGATGTTCCCAGGCGGAGTCGACGTGAAGTAACCGCGCGCGGCCGCCGCCGCGGCGAATTGCTGGACTGCGTGCGCTTCGGCCAGCGAGGAGCGGTGCAGATCCATGCCGGGATTTCCCGAGAGAATCCCGTCGAAATGCTCGGGGAAGCGCTGCGACATTACCAGGCCTTCGCGGCCTCCCTCTGAGCAGCCCACGTAGTACGAGAACCGTGGTGCCTTGCCGTAATGAAACCGGATCAGCGTCTTGGCGAGGCGTGTCACCAGATCATACGAGCGGTATCCGAAATCGAGGCGCGCAAGTGGGTCATAGCCGAAAGTGGCGGTGCCGGCTTCGGCGGTCACGTTGACGGCATTGTTGTGGCCGGAATCCTGCGACACGACCGCATATCCACTTGCAAGCGCACCGCCACCCAGGGCATCGCCGAGGTTGCCGTTCGTTCCGCCGCCGCCCGCGAAGTAGAAGCGACCGTTCCAGCTCGTAGGCAGGCGCAACATCCAGCGAATCGCGTATGTCTGGTTGGGACTGGCGGTCGTCGAGTTTCCCGGTGTCGGCCCGAATCCGAGCCGATCGCCGTCGACAGTTCCCTGGATCTGGCAATGCTCCGGAACGTTCGTGCTCGCCGGGTTCAATACCGCCGAATTGATCAGGGTCTGCCGCGGCAAGACGGGCGAGTAGGAATAGCCGGTGAGCGCCGCGCAATTGCGCGGCATCGGATGATCCGGACCGTGTGCAAGGCAGGTGGCCGAATGCGCCGCGAGCAGCAGCACCAGCGTGGTTGGAGCGATGGTCTTCATCGGGTCCCCCAATGTCGAGCGAATGGTTGGTGTCAGAAATTCCGAGTGACGACCAGCGCGATGCTGCGCGGGCGTGTGCAAACGCTTTCGGCGTACCCGGCTGTAGTGGTCAGCGAAGAATTCCCCGCGACCGGATACTGTTCAACCGCGAGGTTGTTGCCCCTCAGCACGACGCGCCATTTCTCATCTCGT
>DASTTJ010000194.1:0-7880 GCA_035760205.1 Steroidobacteraceae bacterium
GCCGGTCAGCGTGCTGACCGCGTTCGCGCCGAGCGACGTCGCGTCACAGCTCCCTGCCGATGCGCTCGCGCAGCTCGGGCCCACATCCGTCGATTTCAAGGAAGACCTGTTCTTCGCGAAGCTCGACTGGGCGCTCTCCGAGCGCGACAGCATGCAGCTCTCGGTAAAAATCCGCGATGAAGTCAGCTCCGGCGACCGCACTGGCGTGGGTCTCGCGCGCAGCGCGACCGTGGACACGAACAACGATGACACTCGCCTGGAAATGTCCTGGAAACACAGCGCCGACAGCTGGCTCAACGAAGTGCAGCTCACTTACGAGGATGCGTTCTACGTTCCCCAGATCCCCAACTCCGAGGTCAACGGCGCGGTGTACACCTGGTTCGATGGGCAGGACATGAACGTCCTGGCGGTGGACGGCGCCGATCCGCGTGCTGGCCAGAACAAGGGGCAGAAGGGTTGGGCGATCGGCAACTTCATCACATTCTCGGACATCGCCTGGGGCACTGGCGATCACACCATCAAGGCAGGCGTGAAGTACAAGGACGTGGACCTGACCGCGGCAGACTCCATCCCCGGCAACCCGGTGTTCTACTACGACGTGACCGCGGCGGGTACGGCCGACATTCCGTGGAAGAGCGCGTTCGCGCTGCCACTCGCGGGCTTCGACTCGGAGGTCACCACCAATGACAAGCAGTTAGGCCTCTTCGTCCAGGATGACTGGACTGTCAACGATCATCTCACGCTCAATCTTGGCATCCGATGGGACATCGAGTGGAACGAGTCATACCTCGACTTCGTGACGCCGCAGTTCCTGCTGGATTCGCTCAATATGGAAGTGTCGCCAGGAGTCACGTACGGTCAATCGCTGGGCCTGTCCTCCGATCCGAATGTGGCCGTCGACATCAATGACTACCTCAGCACGGGCAACAATCGCGAACCGCAAAAAGACGCTTTCCAGCCCCGCTTCGGATTCTCGTACGACCTGGGCGGGGACCAGGAGCACGTGATCTTCGGCGGCGCAGGACGCGCCTATGACCGCACGTTGTACGACTACCTGCAACTCGAGCAGACCAAGTTTGCGCTTGCGACCTCGGAAGTCCGCTTCAATACCACCGATCATCCCTGCACCGTGAACGGCTCGACCTGCGTGACCTGGGACCCGGCGTTCGCCAGCGACCCAAGTACGCTGCAGGCGCTGCTCAACGGCAGGGCGGGCGAAGTCAATCTGATGCGGAATGACCTCGATGTTCCCTACTCGGATCAGTTCAGCCTCGGCATGCGCAACCGCCTGGGGGACTGGAACACGAGTGCGGCGGTGACGCGCGTCCTCAGCAAGGACGGCTTCGTGTTCACGCTGGGCAATCGCTATCCGAACGGTGATTTCTGGCAGAACCGCTCGCAGCCCTGGGGTAGTTCGCCGCCCGGTCTCGCGGGCGCGCTGCTGGTGGGCGATACCGGCATCGAGACGAAGAGCACGCAGGTGCTGCTGTCCGCGGAAAAGCCGTTCACGCAGGACACACGCTGGGGAGCCAGTTTCGCCTATACATTCACGGACGCGGAGCACAATCGCGACATCAACGAGCACTATCTATTCGACGCGTCCTCGATCAGTGTGATTCCGTTCATCACGTCCAACGCCGCGGCCGAACATCGCGTGGTTGCCACGGGTTCATTCGCCGCGCCGTGGGGATTCATGCTCGCGGGCAAGCTGACCTGGTCGACGCCGATACCGCGCAACGTGATCTCCTGTTATGCGGGAACGGCCACCTTCCCGACCGGCGCGGCGTGCAACACATTCGCCGTCGATGTGGACGGCAGCACGGGTTATCAGTCGCTCGACCTGCAGATCACGAAGAACTTCGAGGTCGGCGATCTGGGATCGATGTACCTGCGAATCGACGCGCTCAACGTGACCAACAGGCACAATCCTGTCGACTACATCGATACCTCCGGACCCGACGGAATCATCACCGGCAGCAGATACGCACCGTTCGGCAACATCACCGGCGTGCCGCGAACGGTGCGCATGTCCTTCGGCGTGAAGTTCTGATGCAGGGGAAGCATTGCTGTTAGTGCCAATGCGAACGGTGCCAGAATGGGCCCCGTGAGCGACGCCAGACTCAGGAAGATCGTAATCGTCGGCGGCGGGACCGCCGGCTGGATGACGGCCGCCGGTCTGGCGCACGCACTCAACGGCGATTGCGCCATCGAACTCATCGAGTCTGACGACATCGGCACCGTCGGCGTCGGCGAGGCTACCGTGCCGCATCTGCGGGCGTTCAATGAATCACTGCGCATCGACGAAGTCGAGTTTGTGCGCGCGGTGCGCGGCACGTTCAAGCTCGGCATCCAGTTCGTCGACTGGGGGCGTATCGGCGACCGGTACGTTCACGGTTTCGGCACGATCGGCCACGACTACCGCGGACTGCCGTTCCACCAGTATTGGCTGAAGCTCCATCTTCAGGGAAAGGCGCGCGACCTCGGCGAATACTCGATCAACACCGCGGCGGCGCCCGCCGGCAAGTTCATCTCCAGCGCCACCGACGTCCCGAAGGACTCGCCCCTGTCCCAGGTGGCGTATGCCTATCACTTCGACGCGGGGCTGTATGCCCAGTACCTGCGCCGCTACGCCGAAGCACGCGGCGTCAAGCGTATCGAAGGCGAAATCGTCGACGCGACCTTGCGCGGCGAAGATGGCTTCATCGAATCGGTCACTCTGAAGGACGGCGCGAGCGTCTCCGGCGAGTTGTTCATCGACTGCTCCGGCTTTCGTGGCCTGTTGATCGAGCAGGCACTGAAGACCGGTTACGAAGAATGGACCCGCTGGCTGCCCTGTGATCGCGCGGTGGCCGTCCCCAGCGAAAAAACCGTCGCGGCCACTCCCTACACACGTTCCACGGCGCGCCCGGCGGGCTGGCAATGGCGCATCCCGCTGCAGCACCGCACGGGCAATGGCTACGTCTATTCGAGCGCGCACGTGAGCGACGACGAGGCCGCCGCGACATTGTTAGCCAATCTCGACGGGCGCGCGCGCGCCGATCCGCGTGTACTGAAGTTTGTCACCGGCCGCCGGCTGAAAGTGTGGTCGCGCAACTGCGTCGCGCTCGGACTCGCCAGCGGCTTCCTCGAGCCGCTGGAATCCACCAGCATCTATCTCATCCAGTCGGGTATCGCGCGGCTCATCCAGATGCTGCCCGACCGGCACATGAACCCGGTTCTGCAGGATCGCTACAACACCGAGGCCGCGTTCGAGATGGAACGCATCCGTGATTTCCTGATCCTGCACTACCACGCCACTCGGCGGCGCGACAGCGAGTTCTGGCAATACTGCGGCACGATGTCGATACCCGACTCTCTCGAGCAAGTCATTCGCCTGTTTGGCGACAGCGGCCGCTTCTATCGGAACAGCGATGAGATGTTTGCGCTCACGAGCTGGGTGCAGGTGATGCTGGGCCAGCACATCGTTCCGCGCGCCTATCATCCCCTGGTCGATCTGGTCGCCGAACCCGAGCTGACGCGGCTCGCCGAGAGCGTGCGCGGCGTCATCGCGACCTGTGTCGCCGCCATGCCGGCGCACGAACAATTCATCGAGCGTTGCTGCAAGTCACCGGTCGCTGCATGATGCCGCCAGTCGTGCGCACCCGTCTTACATCCCTGCTCGTAGTCGTTAGCTGTGCGCTGCTCGTACCCGCGTGCGAAACCACGGCGCGCAAACCTCTTCCCCCACCGGTGCGCGTCGCGCCGGCGGTTCCGCTGAAGGCGCTGGAGCCGCTCTTCGAAGACATCGAAAGGCGCACCTTCAATTTTTTCTGGGAAACCACCGAAGGCGCCACCGGACTCGTGCCCGACCGCTGGCCGGATGCGCCATTCGCGAGCATCGCCGCGGTCGGTTTCGCGCTGAATGCCTACGCCGTCGGCGTGGAGCGCGGCTACGTCTCGCGCGCGCAGGCGCGCGCCCGTGTGCTGACCACACTGCGATTCCTGCACGAAGCGCCCCAGGGCACCGACCCGGCCAACTCCGCCGGGTACCAGGGCTTCTTCTATCACTTCCTCAATTTCGGCAGCGGCAAGCGTTACGGTAATTCCGAGCTATCCACCGTCGACACGGCACTGCTGATGGCCGGCGTGTTGTTCGTCGGCGGCTACTTCGACCATGACAACGCCGACGAGGCGCAGATCCGCAAACTCGCCGACGAACTCTATCGCCGCGTGAACTGGCCCTGGTCGATCGAACACGTTCCCGACATCCGCATGGCCTGGAGCCCCGAGGGTCAGTTCCAGACGCACGACTGGCGCGGCTACAACGAAGCCATGTTGGTGTACATCCTCGCGCTCGGCTCACCGACGTTCCCGGCCGCGCGGCAAACCTGGCTGGCGTGGACATCGGACTACTACCGGAGCTGGGGCACGCTCGAAGGACAAACCCACCTGACCTTCGGCCCCATGTTCGGTCACCAGTACAGCGACATCTGGATCGACTTCCGCGGAATCAAGGACGAATTCATGTGGCCGCTGGGTCTCGACTACTTCGAGAACAGCCGGCGCGCCGTGTTGTCGCAGCGTGCCTATGCCATCCGCAATCCACTCGACTGGCGCGGCTATGGTCCCAACATCTGGGGCATCACTGCATCGGATGGACCCGGCGAATTCAAGTTGCCGTATCTCGGCCAACGCCGCGAGTTCCGCGGATACGCTGCGCGTGGCGTGGGGCTGCCGAGCAGGCCCGAGGAAATCTTCGACGACGGCACACTGGCGCCGACTGCCGTGATCGGCTCACTGCCCTTCGCCGAAGAGATCGTGGTGCCGGCCACGCGCGAAATGCACAAACGCTACGGCCAGCACATCTACGGCAAATACGGATTCGTCGACGCGTTCAATCCGAGTTTCGATTTCGACGTGCCGCTCAGGCGCGGCAAGCGCGTGCGTGGCACGGGTTGGGTTGCCAGCGACTACATTGGCATCGACCAGGGGGCCATCATTTCGATGATCGAGAATCACCGCAGCGAACTCATGTGGTCGGTGATGAAGCGCAATCGCTATTTGCGCCGCGGCTTGAAGCTGGCGGGGTTCGAAGGCGCCTGGCTCGACAAGCCGCTAGCCGATTCAGCCCTCTACCCGGCGCCCTGACTCACTCTCAGCCGGCCTTGAGCTTAAGCTCCGGTGCGCGCCCCATCACCGAATCGAGCGTGTCGACGAAGGTCGTGTGCCACGCGGTGATCGAATTCTTCCGCAGCACTTCGACCATTGCCTGATGACGTTCGCGCCTCTCGGCGATCGGCATGTTGAATGCCTGCTGGATGGCATGCGCCATACCGCGTGCGTCATAGGGGTTCACCATGACCGCGGTCGTGAGCTCGCGCGCGGCGCCGGCCATGGTCGACAGGATCAGCACGCCGGGATCGGCCGGATCCTGCGCGGCCACGAATTCCTTGGCCACGAGATTCATGCCATCGCGCACTGGCGTCACGATGCCGATGAGCGCGGAACGCATGAAGCCCATGAGCACATCATGCGGGAAATTGCGGTTCAGATACCGGATCGGCGTCCAGTCGGTGTCCGCGAAGCGGCCGTTGGTGCGGCCAGTGGTTTGTTCGAGATCGCGGCGGATCTCGGCGTAGGCGCGCACGTCGCTGCGTGACAGTGGCGCGATCTGCAGAAAGGTGACGCGGTTCTGGTTCTCGGGATGAGTCTCCAGGAATCGCTCGTATGCCTTGAAACGCTCGACCAGGCCCTTGCTGTAGTCGAGCCGGTCGACGCCGATCATCAGGCGCCGGCCTAACAACCCGGCGATCATGCGTTTGCAGGCTTCGGTCGACTGGGATTCGACGGCCTCGCGCTGGATCGCGTCCACATCCACGCCGATCGGGAACACGCCGGTGACGACACGCCGCTCGCCGAGCGTGACCGTGAAGTCCGAGGTGAGCGTCTGCTCGCCCCACACCGACGCCACCGCCGAGCGGAAAGCATCGCGGTCGGTCTCGGTCTGAAAGCCCAGAACATCGTACGCCATCAGCGCCTGAAGCAACTCCCCGTACACCGGCAGCACGCGCAGCACTTCGATGTTCGGAAACGGAATGTGCAGGAACAACCCGATGGGCTGGGTAGCGCCCAATTCACGCAGCTTCTGCGCCAGAGGAAACAGGTGGTAGTCGTGCACCCAGACCAGGTCATCCGGTTCGAGCATGGGCGAGAGCTGACGCGCGTAGCGCTGGTTCATGCGCTGATACGCCTCGTACTGGACGTCGCTGTAGCGGAAGCCGTCGACGAAATAGTGGAACAGCGGCCACAACGTGCCGTTGCAGAAACCGAGATAGAAATCCTTGTACTCGCCCTGATCGAAATCGATGGAGGCATAGGTGACTCCATCTTTGCGCACCACTGAGGGCTCGTCGGACGGAGTTTCGACGGTCTCGCCGTCCCACCCGAACCACATGCCGCGTCGCGCCTGCATGGCGGCTAACAAGCCTACGGCAAGTCCACCCGGGGCCGCGCCACGCCGGGGAACGGAAATTCGATTGGAAACTGCAACCAGGCGGCTCATACGATCTCCTCCCAGCTGCGCGATAGCCGCAACGCGCTGCCGATGATGCCGACCATGCTGTAGGTCTGGGGAAAATTGCCCCACAACTCGCCGGTCGCCGGCGCGATGTCTTCGGACAGCAACCCGAGGGGATTTCGTTTATCGAGCAGGCGCGAGAAGCGCTCGCGTGCTTCTTCGACGCGCCCCGCCGCCGCCAGCGCGTTCACGTACCAGAATGCGCAGATGGTGAAGGCGTTCTCGGGCTGGCCGAAGTCATCGGAATGTTTGTAGCGAAACAGCAGATCACCCACGCGAAGCTCTTCTTCAATGCGCTCCAGCGTCTTCAGGAAGCGCGGATCCGTCGCCGGCAGCAAGCCCAGCTCCGGCAACAACAGCGCAGTGGCATCGAGATCCCGATTGCCGAAAGCCGACGTGAAGCACTGCCGCTCCTCGCTCCAGGCGCCCTTGAGGATTTCCTGGCGCATGCGATCGGCATGGGCGGTCCATTCGCGCGCGGCGATGTCGTCGCCAACGCGCCGCGAGATGCGCGCCAGGCGGTCGCATCCCGCCCAGGAGATAGCTGCGGAAAACGTGTGTCGCTGCATCCGGCCCCGAAACTCCCACGGGCCGGCATCGGGTTGCTCGAAGGTGGCGACCGCGCGCCTGCCCAGTTTGTACAGACGTTCGAGGAGGACCTGATCGCCTGAGCGCACCAGCCGCTCGTCGAAGAACAACTGCGTGGCAGCCAGGATCACCGATCCATACACATCGTGCTGCACCTGTTCGGCGGCGAGATTGCCGAAGCGCACCGGACCCATGCCCCGATAACCGGACAGGCTTGAAGCGATTTTCTCGACCGCATGCGGATCGCCGGTGATGCCATACAACGGCTGCAGCGTGTCCGCCGTCGAGGAAGCGATGATGTGATCGATGTAGTGCAGGTACGCTTCCATGGTGCGCGTCGCACCAAGGCGATTCAGCGTCTGAACCACGAAGTAGCTGTCGCGCAGCCAGCAGTAGCGATAGTCCCAATTGCGCGTGCTGTTCGGGGCTTCCGGAATGGACGTCGTCAGTGCGGCCAACACGGCACCAGTGTCCTCGTAGGTGCACAGCTTGAGCGTGATGGCGGAGCGGATCACCGCGTCCTGCCAGTCCGCGGGAACGGCGAGCGTGCGCACCCACTCCTGCCAGTACGTGAGCGTGGCGCCGAGGAACTCGCGCGTCAGGGCTGCCGGGGATTCCTGCAGGGTCTCGTCGGGCCCGATGATGAAATGCAACGGTTGCTCGAGCACCACCGGACGGTTCTCGGTGAGCGAAGCCAGCGAAGCATCGGTAGTGAGGCGGTAGTGCAACCCTTCCG
>DASTTJ010000195.1:0-2327 GCA_035760205.1 Steroidobacteraceae bacterium
CTCGCCCAGCGCTACATCAGCACCAACGAAGGCGCTGAACTCGCGCCGCTGACCCATGCGCCGAGTGCGGCCAGCGGCGTGGCTTGCGGAGAAATCGTGCTAGACGAGGCGCGTGCGTGCGAGCGTACCCGCGCCGGCGCGCCGGTCGTGCTTGTTCGCCACGATGCCGAGACGCGTGACATCCGTGCACTCGACCTCGCCCAAGGGCTGCTGACACAGCGTGGCGCCCGAACCTCGCATGCCGCGGTTGTGGCACGGCAGCTCGGAAAGGTCTGTCTCGTCGGTTGCGAGGCTTTGCAGATCGACAACGCGACCCGATCAATCCGACTGGGCGACATCACCCTGCGCGAGGGCGATTTCCTGACGCTGGACGGAAATAGCGGTGCCATCTACGCGGGGCGTACGCGCATCGTGGAACGGGTCCCCAGCGATTTGATCGAGCGCTTGCAGGCCCTTCGCGCTGCACATTGCGCCTGAGCGCGAACAACACGTCGGTGGGCAGCCGGTCAGGTGCGAGCAAGAGGTCTCCCACGCTGGCGTCGCTCGCCACCTCGGCAAGGTCTGCCTGGTCGGCGGCGAAGCGCTCGTCATCGACCAGGCGCGGCGCATGCTCGCGATCGGCGCCACGGAGCTCCCCGAGGGCGCCACGATCACGCTCGACGGCAACGAGGGCGCGGTATTTGCCGGTGCGTCGCGGATCACGGAAGAGGTGCCGCAGGATTTGCTCGAACGTCTCGATCGCCTGCGCGGCAGGCGGGGTTGACCCGATGGGACGGTGATGAGCGCCGGCTCGCAGGTGGGCCCGTCCTCACCCCCGCTATCGGCCGACGAAGCCCGGCGCCGTGCTCCGCGCGCCTAGCCACACGACAAATTCGTCCGCCGGCACTGGCCGGCAATGGAAATAGCCCTGCACCATGTCGCATCCGCAGGCGCGGGCGAAATCGAACTCCGAGCGGGTTTCCACCCCCTCTGCGATGAGCTCTAGTGTGCTGAGTTGGAAATTCGCAGACAAAACCGTTCGATGCTGGCGAGGATGTCATCGGCAGACTTGGCCCATACGAATGGTTTGGGTTCCGCGTTGTAGCGTTCGAGATAGTCGCGGATGGCCTGCTCGAGTTGGCGAGTGGAGCGATGCGTACCGCGGCGGATCTGTTTCTCGGTGAGGGCGGCAAACCAGCGCTCGACCTGGTTGAGCCAGGAGGCGGAGGTCGGTGTGAAATGGACGTGGAAACGCGGATGACGGGCAAACCAGTTCCTGACCTTTGGGGTCTTGTGCGTGCCGTAATTGTCCATCACCAGATGGACGTCGAGATCGGCCGGGACATTGGCTTCGATGGTGCGCAGAAACGTCAGAAACTCGCCGCTGCGGTGGCGTCGGTGCAGTTCTCCGATGACCTCGCCGGTGGCGATATCGAGCGCAGCGAACAACGTCGTCGTGCCGTGACGCATATAGTCATGTGTGCGCCGTTCGGGCAGGCCCGGTGCCAGCGGCAGGATCGGCTGCGTGCGGTCGAGCGCCTGGATCTGGCTCTTCTCATCAACGCACAAGACCATCGCTTTCACCGGGGGATCGAGATACAGCCCGACGATGTCGCGAACCTTGTCGACGAACAACGGATCGGTCGAGAGCTTGAACGTTTCCTGCCGGTGCGGTTGCAGGCCGAAGGCGCGCCAGATGCGACTGACCGCGGTTTGCGACAGCCCGGTTTCGCGCGCCATGCTTCGGGTACTCCAGTGCGTCGCGTTCTTCGGCACGGTTTCGAGCGTCTTGGCAATCACGGCATCGACACGCGCATCGTCGATCGTCCGGGGCGCACCCGAGCGAGGGGCATCGAGCAGGCCATCGAGCCGCTTCGCCGCAAACCGGTTACGCCACTTCGACACCATCTGCTGAGAGACCGACACGCGTTGCGCGACGACCTTGCTATCGACGCTCGACGCGCACTCGAGAATGATCCGCGACCGCAATGCCAGCGCCTGCGCGGTCTTGCGCCTTCGAGTCCAGGCTTCAAGCTGCTCACGCTCGCCGTCGCTCAGCACGATCTCTGCCTTCGGTCTGCCCATCGTTCGCTCCTACCGTCAATCGTACGGCATGAAAGACGAGCAAATGAGCTGATTGTTCACAAAATTTACAACTCAGAACACTAGTGTGTGTCGCCTCAGGTCGAAACTCAGTTAGTTCGAAAAGCTAAACTTCCCGTCTTTCAAGGTACCGCTACTTTCGTTGCTCACGCCGCTCGGTACAAGCGGCCAGTGAGCAAGCAAGAGGTATCCATGAACTCCGTTCTCACGGCCTGGTTGGTTTTAGGCGCAAGTGTCATCTCCGA
>DASTTJ010000196.1:0-19593 GCA_035760205.1 Steroidobacteraceae bacterium
GAGTTCATCCGACAGCACGCTGCGTGCCGCGCGCAACATCCGCGCGTAGGCGAGATTGTTGATGTCTTCGGACGTGCAACCGAAGTGCACGAGTTCGAGCTGCGCGGGTGTGGCGCCGCCGGCCGCCAGCGTGTCGCGCACGAAATATTCCACAGCCTTCACGTCGTGGTTGATGCGGCTTTCGATGTTTTTGACTGCGGCCGGCGCGTCCTCGCCGGGCTCGAGTGCCAGACCCGCCGCCGACTGCTTCACCGGCCCACTGAGCGGCTGCGCCAGCAGCTGCGGCACTGATTCCGCCAGCACCAGCAACCAGGCCGCTTCGATGCGCACACGTTCGCGAATCAGGCCGCTTTCCGACAATACCGCGCGCAGCGGGTCGGCCCCCTTGCGGTAGCGTCCATCGACGGGAGAGAGCGCGAACAGTGCTGCGGAATCCATGAAAGACAGGCCTCAATTGCGGGATTAGACTGGCCGCGCATGATATCCCAAGGTGACGGCCACTCCGGCCGGAAAGAGCGCGACAGCTTCGGCGAGATCGAAGTTGCCGCCGATGCCTTGTGGGGTGCGCAGACCGAGCGCGCCCGGCGCAATTTTCTTCTGGGCGGTGGTCCGCTGGCGCCGGATTTCATCATTGCGGTTGCGCAGATCAAGGGCGCCGCCGCGCGCGCCAATGCCAGGCTGTCGCTGCTGCCCGCGGATGTGGCCGGCGCGATCGATCAGGCAGCGAAGGCCATCGCCGTAGGGCTACACCCGGATCAATTTCCCGTCGACGTGTATCAGACAGGAAGTGGCACGAGCACCAACATGAACGTCAACGAGGTCATCGCAAACCTCGCCAGCACGACGCTGGGCAAAGCCGTGCATCCGAACGATCACGTCAACATGTGCCAGAGCAGCAACGATGTGATCCCGAGCGCCATTCACCTGAGCGTCATGAGCAAGACGCGGCACGAGTTATACCCGGCGCTCGAACGCCTGCGCGAAGTTCTTCGCCAGAAGGAAATCGAATGGTCTGCGGTCCTCAAGACGGGCCGCACCCATCTCATGGACGCCATGCCGATGACGGCGGGCCAGGAGGCCTCGGGCTGGCGTGCGCAGATCGACAACGCGATCGAGCGGCTTAAGGCGAGCGAGCCGCGTTTGCTGGCGCTGGCGCAGGGCGGCACGGCCATCGGCACCGGTATAAATGCGCACGAAGACTTTGCCCGGACGTTCATCGAGGAGTTGCGTGCCGCGACGAAGTTGCCGCTGACACTGGCACCGAACTACTTCGCCGCCATGGGGGCGCAGGATGCCGCGGTGGAATTCTCCGGGCAGTTGCGCACGCTTGCCGTGGCGCTCATGAAGATCTGCAACGATCTGCGCTGGATGGGCAGCGGGCCGCTCGCCGGACTCGCGGAGCTGCAACTTCCGGCGCTGCAACCTGGCAGCAGCATCATGCCCGGCAAGGTGAACCCGGTGATTCCCGAAGCCGTGGCCATGGTGGCGGCACAGGTGATCGGGCTCGACGCCGCGATTGCCATCGCCGGGCAGTCCGGCAACTTCCAGCTCAACGTCATGCTGCCGCTCATAGCGAAGAATCTTCTCGAGTCGATTCGCCTGCTCACGAATTCCGCTACCGCGCTCGCCAACCAGTGCCTGGTCCGCGCGGCACCCAATGTCCGCCGGCTCAACGAGGCGCTGGCGCGAAATCCCATTCTCGCCACCGCGCTGAACCCGGTGATCGGCTACGAACGCGCCGCGGCGATCGCCAAACGCGCTTATGCCGAAGGCCGCCCGGTGTTCGACGTGGCGCTCGAGATGTCGGGACTTTCGGAAGAGGAATTGCGCCGCCTGCTCGATCCGGCAGCGTTGACTCGCGGCGGATTGCACGGCGGGGGAGGCCAGGGTTGAGCCCATCGGAGTTGCGAAGCAGGATCCTGCGGCGCTTCGAAGGCACTGAGCCGCGTCACGAACTCGCCGACTGGCGCCTGCTCGGAGTCGATGAGGAACGCAGGCTCAGGTTGCAGAAACATTTCCCCGCAGATCCAGTTCCTGCCGCCGTTCTGGTGGCGCTCGTCGACCGGCCGGAAGGCTTGACGGTCCTGCTCACGCAACGTGCCTCGCAACTGCGCAAACACGCCGCGCAGATCTCCTTTCCCGGTGGCCGCCTGGAAGAATCCGATGCCGACTTCGCCAGCGCGGCGCTACGCGAGGCGCACGAAGAGATCGGGCTCGATCCGGCGCGCGTGCGGGTCTTCGGCTATCTACCCGATCATCTCGTGATCAGCGGCTTTCGCGTGACGCCGGTGTTGTCGCTGGTGACGCCGCCGTTCTCGCTGGTGCTCAATGCCGCGGAGGTGGACGAGGTTTTCGAGGTGCCGGTCAGCCACTTGTTCGACAGCAGCAATCACCAGTCGCGGCTGCGCCGCGTCGGCAACGAGGACATGCTGCTGTATGACATTCCCTGGCAGGGGCAGAACATCTGGGGAGCCACCGCCGGAATGCTGCTCACGTTCGCGCGCATGGTGGGCGAGGATCCCTCTTGAACGACGACTTCGATTCGAAAGCGCAGGCGTCGCTGGCTCGCCTGCTCGAAATCATGCGGCGGCTGCGCGATCCGGCGGGAGGCTGCCCGTGGGACCGCGAACAGACCTTCGCCAGCATCGCGCCGTACACGATCGAGGAAGCGTACGAAGTGGCGGAAGCGATTGCGCGGGATGAGCCGCGCGCGCTCGAAGCCGAACTCGGCGACCTGTTGTTTCAGGTGGTGTTCCACGCGCAGATGGGTGCGGAGCGCCAGTGGTTCGATTTCGCGAGTGTCGCCGAATCCATCGCCCGCAAACTCACCGAGCGGCATCCCCATGTATTCGCGGATGCGCGTATCGATTCGGCGGCCGACCAGAATCGCGCCTGGGAAGAACACAAGGCACGCGAGCGTGCCGCGCGCAGCGGCGGCGCGTCAGCGGGTGAGCTGGATGACGTGCCGCAGGCATTACCCGCGTTGGCGCGCGCCGCGAAACTCGGCAAGCGCGCGGGTCGCGTGGGGTTCGACTGGCCGGACGCTGCCGGAGTCCGCGCGAAAATCGACGAAGAGCTCGGTGAAGTCGAAGCCGTTGCCGCGGCGGACCATGCGCATCGCGCCGAAGAATTCGGCGACCTGCTGTTTGCCGTGGCGAACTGGGCACGGCATTGCGAGGTGGATCCGGAGGAATCGCTTCGCCTGGCCAACGCCAAGTTCGAGCGGCGCTTCCGCACCATGGAAAAACTCGCCGCGGAACGTGCGCTGCTTCTCAAGGCGTTGACGCCGGCCGAGTGGGACCACCTTTGGAACGAGGTAAAAACCTCGGAAACCATGGGCAATTCCGGCGTTCAGTAAGGATTCATCGACTGCTCCGTACAGTGGCGCCACGGTCGGGATACCCCTCGATCGATGGAGGCTATATGTCGATCAGCAGCAGAAAGTTCGTCGTGAGTCTGGTGGCCGCGGCGGTAACTCTGGCGAGCGCCGGTGCGCTGGCCCAGGACAAGTACAACCAGGTTCCGTACGACCAGAATCCGTACGACCAGGGTCGCGACGACCGGCCGCCATACAGTCAGGGCGAATACGACAACGGCGGCGGCTACGACTATGCGCGGGTTGTCGACGTTCAGCCGCTCACCACCCGTGTGCGTGTTACCACGCCGCAGCGCGAGTGCTGGGACGAAACCCGATATGACCAGCGCGGCTACAACAGTAACAGCCCGCTGCCGCGTAGTTCGGCCGGCGGCGCCGTGCTCGGCGGCATCGTCGGCGCGGTGATCGGCCATCAGATTGGTCATGGCCGTGGCCGGGATGCGGCCACCGCCGCGGGTGCCGTCATCGGTGCAGCGGTCGGTTCCCAGCAGGCCCAGCGTCGAGCCGCGTATGGCTCGGTGCCACCGCGTGAGTACACCGTGCAGCGTTGCGAAACTCGCTACCGCGACGAGTGGCAGGAGCGCACCGACGCGTACCGCGTGACCTACGTGTACAACGGTCGCCGCCAGGTGACGGAGCTGCCGTATCGCCCTGGCGATCGCATCCGCGTGCGGGTTGACGTAAGCCCGGCGGAGTAGTGCACGAGTTGTTTGCCATGGCAGTGTGGGCGGCCCATCCCTTGAGGATGTCCGCCCACATCGCCTTCCTCGACTTTTTTGGGGCGCAAACCTTTAAACTCCTCCCCGTCATGAAAAAGGTCCGCATAGCCCTGTTGCCCGCTGCCCTGATGGCATTGTGTTTTGCGCCGTTCGCGCAGGCCTACAGCATGCCGGGCTACGTGGTCGGTGGAGCCGGGGCCGAAGAGCGTCCGGGCGCGGTGGCCGAAGTGCACGATGGCGTGTCGCTCGATGAGGCAGTACGGCGCGCCGAGGCTCAATACCGCGCGCGAGTGGTTCGCACCGAAGTGCAGGATGAGGACGGACGCAAGGTGTACGTGCTCAAGCTGCTGTCCGAGGATGGACGCGTCATTACCGTGCGTATCGACGCGGCTACCGGAAGGATGCGCTGACGGCATGCGTGCACTGGTGGTCGAGGACGAGGGGAGCTTGCGGGAAGGCCTGCGCGAACAGCTGGTGAAGCAGGGCTTCACCGTCGATGTCGCTGCCGACGGCGAGGAAGGCTTGTACGCAGGCTCGGAATATCCTCTCGATATCGCCGTCATCGATCTCGGTCTGCCCAAATTGTCCGGGCTCGACCTCATCCGTGCTCTGCGCAGGGCCGGCAAGACGTTTCCCATCCTGATCCTCACGGCCCGCGACCGCTGGCAGGACAAAGTCGAAGGGCTGCAGGCGGGTGCGGACGACTACGTCTCGAAGCCATATCACTTCGAAGAAGTGCTGGCACGCATGCAGGCGCTTTTGCGACGGGCCGGTGGTTGGGCCAGCCCCATTCTCGAATGCGGGCCGATCCGCCTCGACACGCGCGCACAGGCAGTCACATTGAACGCCAGCGCCATCGAACTCACGACATTCGAATACCGCATTCTCGAGCACATGATGCTTCGCGCGGGCGACGTGATCTCCAAAACCGAACTCACCGAGCGGCTGTACGACCAGGACTTCGAGCGCGACAGCAACGTCATCGAGGTATTCATCGGCCGTCTGCGACGCAAACTCGATCCCGACGAAACACTGCATCCCATCGAAACTCTGCGCGGACGCGGCTACCGCTTCGCCCTTGCTCGAAGTGAGATGGCGCGCAACCAGGGCAACTAGGGCGCCGCGCTTGTCGCGCCCATCCTTAAGCCGCCGACTGCTGGTGTCGGTTTTCGTCGTGCTGGTGGCGTTCTTCGGCCTGACGGTATTCCTGCTCGATCGGGTGTTTCAGCGTCTCGCGGAACGCAGCCTGCAGGAGCTCATCGATGCACAGATGGTGGCGCTGATCGCCGCAGCCGATCCGGACGGCCCGGAATCCGTAACGCCCACCGCGGTCCTCGAGACGCGCTTCGACACGCCTGGCTCCGGCTTGTACGCCGAGATCCGTTCGGCGAGCGGGGAGAGCATCTGGCGCTCGCAGTCGACGGTCGGCACGGCAGTACAGTTCGGTCCGCCACTCGAAGGTGGGCAACGCAGTTTCTTCTACACCGAGATTGCGGGCACGCCGATCCGGCTTGCAGTCGCGAGCCGCGGAATCGTCTGGGACGATCTGCATGGACAACCGGTGCGTTTCACGTTCAGTGTCGCAACCAGCCTCGAGGTTTACGAATCGCACCTGGCGAGCTTTCGGCAGCAGATGGTCGGCTGGTTCGTGGGCCTCGCCGTGTTGCTCGTGTCCGCGCTCGCGCTGTTGTTGCGCTGGTCGCTGCTGCCGGTGCGCCGCCTGGAGCGCGAAATCAAGGAAGTCGAAGCGGGCACGCGCGAACATCTCGATGATGCCTGGCCGCGCGAACTCGTGGCGGTCACCAGCAATCTCAATGCATTGCTCGCCGGCGAGCGCACGCGTATCCGGCGTTACCGCGACACGCTGGGCAATCTCGCGCACAGCCTGAAGACACCGCTCGCGGTCATGCGGCAGTCCCTCGGGGCTGGCGGAGCCAGCAAGGATGCGCTCAATGCAGAGATCGATCGCATGAGCGGCATCATCGAGCACCAGATGAAGCGTGCTGCGGCGAGCGGCGGAGTGTTGTTAGGCCAGGCGCCGGTGGATGTGGGTCCCGTGGTGGCCGAGCTGCGCAGTGCGCTGCTGAAGGTTTATGGCAACAAGGACATGTCACTCGAAGCCGCGATCGGCCCGGGCGTGCAATTCATCGGCGATCGCGCCGATCTCACTGAACTGCTCGGCAATCTGCTGGACAACGCCTGCAAGTGGTGCCGCTCACGGGTGCGCATCGAGGCGTCGATCGAACAGCGCGGGGAATCGCGTGCCGCGCTGCGTCTCACCATCGACGATGACGGCGCGGGCATCGCCGAAGCGGACCGCGCGCGCGTCCTCAAGCGTGGTGGCCGCGCCGATGAAGCCACGCCTGGACACGGCATAGGCTTGTCGATGGTGCATGACACCGTGGAGTTGTACGGCGGGTCGATGCGCATCGACAGCTCGAATCTCGGCGGCGCCCGATTCGATCTCTCGCTTCCGGGGAGAATGGGGACACTCCCCATTTCCTAGCAAATGGGGCCGGACCTCAATGCCGCGTGACGCGCGCGGTCGATTGACTTCACCGGGAGCCACTCCTAGCATCGTCCCCGGCCTGGGATGCGGCCTGCCGCTTGCGCCCTTCGAGGGATGGTGAACGCGCCCATTTTCGATTCCGTCTGATCCCTAACCACCAGCCGAACGGATCGGCAATGCAAGCGCTGATCACATCGTTTGCCCGGACGGAGGATCGGATGCGCACCTATCTGCAATCGAAAGACATGGCGAAGTCGCTGCGGGAATCACTCGCGGAGCTCGACATCGATCTCAATCACAGCCAATGCCTCGAAATTGTCGCGAAACAATTCGGGTTTCACGACTGGAACATTCTCGCGTCGAAAATTCGAATCGAAACGATGGTCAAGGAAGCGGACGCCGAAAAAGTTTCACTCGAGCCGCCGATCCCGGTTTTGCGCATCACCTCGCTTGCAGCGGCGAAAGAGTTTTACGTGGATTTCCTGGGCTTTGAGTTCGATTGGGGAAACGAAGAGCCGCAAGCGGCGCCCGCGTACGTCCAGGTGTCGCGTGCCGGTGTGCAACTACACCTCGCGGAAGAAAGCGAAGGTGGCAAAACCGCAGCGCTGCTGTTTCGCGACATGAAAGGCCTCACTGCATTGCATCGTGAGCTGTTCGCGCGCAAGGGCAGGTTTGCGCCGACGGAGATCTTCTTTACACGGTGGGACTCGCGGGAGTTCGAAATCACCGATCCATTTGGCAACCAACTGCGATTCTGGGAAAACAATCCGCCTGGCGTGGTGACGTAACTCGCGCGCTGGCAGGTCCGACCCCTTTTGCTAGAAAATGGGGAGTGTCCCCATTTACGGACCTTCTTTGATGTCGAAGGTGATGCCCTGGGCCAGCGGCAACTCGCGGCTCCAGTTGATCGTGTTGGTCTGGCGGCGCATGTAGGCCTTCCAGGAATCTGACCCGGACTCGCGGCCACCACCCGTGTCCTTCTCGCCACCGAAAGCGCCACCGATCTCGGCGCCCGAAGTGCCGATGTTCACATTCGCGATGCCGCAGTCGCTGCCCGCCGCCGACAGGAACGCTTCAGCGTGCTGCAGCCGGTCGGTGAAGATCGCCGAAGAGAGACCATGTGCCGAGGCGTTCTGCATTTCGATGGCTTCGTCGAGCGAGTCGAAGGGAATCAGATACATGACCGGCGCAAACGTTTCGTGCTGGACGATGGGCCAGTCGTTCTGGGCAAGAACAATGGTCGGCGCGACGAAGTTGCCTTTGCCCTCGAGCACTTTTTCGCCGGTGATGACTTTGCCACCCGCGGCCCGGGCCTGCTCGATCGCCTGCGAATAGCGTTCGACGGCCGAGCGGTCGATCAGCGGACCCATGAGCGTCGCCGGATCGATGGGGTTGCCAATTCGAATCTGCGTGTAGGCGTGTGCGAGGCGCTTCGAGAGTTCGTCGATGCGTGAGCGATGCACCAGGACGCGTCTGGTGGTGGTGCAGCGTTGACCCGCTGTCCCGACGGCGCCGAAAACTATGGCCGGAACCGCCAGGGAGAGGTTCGCCGTCTCATCCACAATGATGGCGTTGTTGCCGCCGAGCTCGAGCAGCGACTTGCCCAATCGTCTTGCGACACGCTCGGCGACGTTGCGGCCGATCGCTGTGGACCCGGTGAACGACACCAACGCCACGCGCCGGTCATCCACCAATCGCGTGGCGAGCTCGATGCCGCCATCGATGAACAGCTGAAAGATCGCGGGTAGTTTGTGGTCGCGCATCACCTTGTTGCAGATGTGCTGGACCGCAATGGCGGTGAGTGGCGTCTTGGGCGAGGGCTTCCATACTGAGGCGTTGCCGCAGATCGCCGCGAGAAAAGCATTCCACGCCCATACCGCGACGGGAAAGTTGAACGCCGAGATGATCCCGACGACGCCGAGCGGATGCCATTGCTCGTACATTCGGTGCTGCGGCCGCTCGGAGTGCATGGTGAAGCCGTAGAGCATCCGCGACTGGCCGACGGCGAAGTCGGCAATGTCGATCATCTCCTGCACTTCGCCAAGACCTTCGGCCTTGATCTTGCCGTTCTCGAGCGTGACCAGCGCACCCAGATCGTCCTTCGCGGAGCGCAGGGCATCGCCCAACAACCGGATCGCTTCGCCGCGGCGCGGCGCGGGCACGTTGCGCCACGCGGCGGCCGCTTCGACGGCGCAGCGCATGACGTTTTCGTAGTCCGTGACCGTGGCGCTGCGCACCTGCGCCAGCACTTCTCCGGTGGCTGGATTGGACGATGTGATGGCGCTGCCCGCGGTGTCCTTCGACCAGCCGAGGTTACCCATCCACGCGCCGGCGTTGATCGAATCGATGCCGAGCCGCTTGAGGATACCGGCGACGTCCACCTTCGTGACCGCAGCGCTCATTTCTTTTTCCTCGGTTTCGCCGTATTCATTTTGGCCGCCGCCTTGCGCTGATGGCCGGCCTGGCCGCTCACAACGACCACGGATGAAACATCCTTGGTGCCGCCCGGCGCGTAGTACTGGCCGAAGCGATTGTCGAGAATTTCCGGCAGGTCGAACTGTTCCTGTGCGACGAAGCCCTGATACTTGCGCGGGGTCGACATCACGAGATCGACCACCGAGGTGATTCCCGCAGCAGTCGTGACCTGGATCGCGGACCAGAGCCGGCCGGCGATCATCTGCGGATAGATCTTGTTGACGTAGTTTTCCTCGCGCAGTTCGCCATCCTGCTTGCCGGCCACGGCGGCATACACGATGACCACATCCTGCAGCGTCTGCGGGACCGCGTGCTCCAGCACGCGCTTCAATGTGGCGCGATCCGAATTGAGCTTGAGGTCGTTCATGAGCAGGCGCATCTGCGCGCAATGCCCGGGGTAGCGCATGGTCTTGTAGTTGATCTGTTCGCACTGCTTGCCGTGCGATTCCGCCAGCGACCCCAATCCACCCGAAGTATTGAACGCTTCGTACAACGTGCCGTCGATTTCGATTTCCTCGAGTCCTTCGAGCGGCGCCGCGTCGACGACTTTGCCGTCAACCACCGACTGACAAGGATTGCCATATTCGTTGATGAGACCCTCGGTGGACCAGGTCAGCGAATACTTGAGCACGTTGTTAGGGTGCTGGGGCAGGGCGCCGACGCGCAGCTTGATCGAACGCAGCTCGTCGAAATGTTTGGTGAGCTCGTTGGCGGCGATGCTGATGAAGCCCGGGGCGAGACCACATTGGGGCACGAACGCCTTCGATGCACCACGCGAGATGCGTCGCACGGCCTGGGTGACCGCCACATCTTCGGTGAGATCGAAATAGTGAGCGTTGCCCTTGCGTGCGGCCTTGGCGACGGCCGGATTGCAGTAGTAGGGCAGGCTGGAGACGACGGCCTGTGGCTTGTGGAGTGAGAAGTGGTTTTCGAGTGCCTTCGGGTCGCTGGCGTCAAGGGCCACGGCCCGCAGGTTGCGCGAACCGTGAGCTTTCACCACGGCTTCGGCGGCCGATGCATCGACGTCACCCAGGGTGACGTCATAATCACCGGACTCCGATAACAATCCGGAGATGAGGGCGCCGATCTTACCGGCCCCCAAGATTAAAACTTTGTGCATGAATACCTCTATTGCCGGTAGTGTGCCGTAACCTGCTGAATTAGAATACTTCCCACCATGCGTACCCCCGACACTGTCTCCTGGCATCCAGCAAGCTGGACCTCCCGCACCGCGGCACAACAGCCCCGATACAACGACCTGGCCGCGCTCGAAAGCAACGTCGCCGCTCTCTCACGTCTGCCACCGCTGGTCGTGTCGTGGGAAATCGAACAGTTGCGCGAACGTCTCGCGGAAGCGCAGATCGGCCGCAAGTTCCTGCTCATGGGCGGCGACTGCGCCGAGACCTTCGAAGAGTGCGAATCCGACAAGATCGCCAAGAAGCTCAAGATCCTGCTGCAGATGAGCCTCGTGCTGCTCCACGGACTCAAGAAACCCATCATTCGCGTCGGCCGCATGGCCGGCCAGTACGCCAAGCCCCGTTCGGCCGACACCGAGACGCGTAATGGCATCACGCTGCCCGCATTCCGCGGCGATCTCGTGAATCGCTCGGAGTTCACGGCGGAAGCGCGCGAGCCCGACCCCACGCTGCTGCTGCGCGGCTACGAACGCGCCGCGCTCACGCTGAATTTCGTGCGTGCGCTGTGTGATGGCGGTTTTGCCGATCTACATCACCCGAGGTATTGGGATCTCGGCTTCATGAAACATTCGCCGCTGATCGAGCAGTACCAGAAGATCGTCGACTCGATCGGCGACTCGCTGGACTTTTTCGAAAGGGTCAGCGGCGGTCGCGCACCGCACGAAGTCACCGCGGTCGATTTTTTCGCGGCGCACGAAGGTCTGCTCATGCCGTACGAGCAGGCGCAGACGCGTTACATCGAACGACAGAAGCGCTGGTACAACCTGGGCACGCACATGCCGTGGATCGGCATGCGAACGGCCGCGCTCGACGGTGCGCACGTGGAATTCTTCCGCGGCATCGCCAACCCCATGGGCGTAAAGATAGGACCGGCGATGACCGCCGAATGGCTGCAGGGTCTGGTCACCACGTTGAATCCCCAGAACACGCCGGGGCGCCTCACCATCATTCATCGCTTCGGTGCAAAGGATGTCGATAAGGGTCTGCCGAACATGATCAAGGCGGTGCGCGAGACCGGTCAGCAGGTGCTGTGGGTATGCGACCCCATGCACGGCAACACCGAAACCAGCTCGGGTGGACTCAAGACGCGCCGTTTCGAAAACATCCTCAAGGAGCTCGAGCTGTCATTCCAGGTTCACGAAGCCAACGGCTCGTTCTTGGGTGGCGTGCACATCGAACTCACGGGTGAGGACGTCACGGAATGCACCGGTGGTGCGCGCGGGCTCACCGATGCCGACCTGGCACGTGCGTACAAGTCGACGGTGGATCCGCGGCTCAACTACGAGCAGGCGCTGGAGATGGCCATGCTGATCGGACGTCACGGTCCGGCACGGTAATTGCTACCCTTTCCGTCATGCAGTACGAACGCATAACGGTCCCCAAAGACGGCAAACGCATCACCATCAATCCGGACGCGTCGCTGAACGTGCCGGATAACCCGATCATCGCCTTCATCGAGGGCGATGGAATCGGCATCGACATCACGCCAGTGATGCTCAAGGTGGTGAATGCCGCGGTCGAGAAGGCATACGGCAGCCAGCGAAAAATTGCCTGGGTCGAAGTATTCGCCGGCGACAAGGCCACAACGCTCTACGGCACGGGATTTCCCGACGAGACGCTGACGGCGCTGCGCGACTTCGTCATATCGATCAAAGGACCGCTCGGCACGCCCGTGGGCGGCGGAATGCGCTCGCTCAATGTGGCGATGCGCCAGAACCTCGACCTGTACGCCTGCGTGCGGCCGATCCGATACTTCCCCGGCGTCTCGACGCCGATGGCCGACGCCTCGCTCACCGACATGGTGGTGTTCCGCGAGAACACCGAAGACATCTACGCCGGCATCGAGTGGCCAACCGGCTCGAACGAAGTCCACAAGCTCATTCACTTCCTGCAGACCGAGCTCAAGGCCACGGGCATCCGTTTTCCGGCGAGCTCCGGCATCGGCATCAAACCGGTATCGAAGGAAGGCAGCCAGCGCCTGGTGCGCAAGGCCATCCAGTACGCCATCGAAAATGACCGCGTGTCGGTGAGCCTGGTGCACAAGGGCAACATCATGAAGTTCACCGAAGGTGCCTTCATGCGGTGGGGCTATCTACTTGCCAAAGAGGAATACGGCGCCCAGCCCATCGGCAATGGCCCTTGGTGCAGCTTCAAGAATCCGATCAACGGCAAAGAGATCGTGGTCAAGGACGTCATTGCCGACAACTTCCTGCAGCAGGTGCTGCTGCGCCCTGAAGACTACGACGTGATTGCCACGCTCAATCTCAACGGCGACTACATCTCTGATGCTCTGGCGGCGCAGGTGGGCGGCATTGGTATCGCGCCGGGCGGCAACATCGGCGATGGCCTCGCAGTCTTCGAAGCGACGCACGGCACCGCGCCAGGATTTGCCGGCAAGGATCGCGTGAATCCCGGATCGATCATTCTTTCCGCCGAAATGATGTTGCGTTACATCGGCTGGAAGGAAGCCGCGGATCTCATCATCCAGGGCGTGGCGGACACCATCGCAGCCAAGGAAATGACCTACGATCTCGCACGCCTGCGCGAGGCCATCCGCGCCACCAAGCGCGACATCGCGGCGCGCAGGAATGTCGAGGAAGACCTTCAGCGGCTGATACCCGGCGCGACCTTGCTCACCTGTTCGGGTTTCGGCGAGGCCATCATCAAGCGCATGCGGAGCTGACTGCGAGTTGATCTAAGCTAATCTAGGTGGATGGCTGACACCTTCCGTTCCAATTGCACGTTGTGCCCGCGGCTGGCGCGTTTCCTCGCGACCACCGCGCATGAAAATCCCGACTATCACTGCAAGCCCGTAGCGCCCTTCGGTGAAGCTGCGCCCAGCCTGCTGATCGTCGGGCTCGCGCCAGGCATGCACGGGGCGAACCGCACCGGCCGCCCGTTCACCGGGGACTACGCAGGAATACTCTTATATGAGTCGCTGCATGCCCTCGGCCTGTCGAATGCCCCGAAATCCGTGGATCGCAGCGACGGGCTTACGCTGCGCGGGGTGCGTATCACCAATGCCGTGAAGTGCCTGCCGCCCGAGAACAAGCCACTGCCGGTCGAGATCAAGACCTGCAATCAGTACCTTGCGGCGGAGCTTGCGAAGTTGAGTTCGGTCACCACCATACTGGCCCTTGGCACCGTGGCGCACGATGCGGTGCTCCTGGCGTCCGGGCTCAAACGCGCTGCCGCGAAGTTCGGGCACGGCAACGAACACCCGCTCCCGGAGAATCGCCACATGATCGATTCCTATCATTGCAGCCGTTACAACACGCAGACGCGCCGCCTCACCACCGAGATGTTTCTCACGGTGCTGAAGCGCGCCTCGACGCTGGCTGGCCTTTAGCAGGCGGCGAGGGCGGGCAGTGAGCTTCGATCACAAGGATTTCATCGCGAATCTGCCGCGGCGTCCGGGCGTGTATCGCATGTATTCCGAAGGCGGCGAGCTGCTGTACGTGGGCAAGGCGCGCAGCCTGCGCGACCGCGTCGGCAACTATTTCCTCGCCAGCAACGTCGATCCCAAAGTGCAGGCGTTGGTGGGGCACATTGCGCGCATCGAAGTGACTGTGACGAACTCCGAGACCGAGGCACTGCTGCTCGAGTACAACCTGATCAAGGAGCACAAGCCGCGCTACAACATCGTGCTGCGCGATGACAAGAGTTTTCCGTACATCTATCTACCATCGGGGCACAAGTTTCCGCGCCTGGTGTTCTACCGCGGAGCGCGCAACCTGGCGGGCAGATACTTCGGGCCGTTTCCCAGCGCCGGTGCGGTCAAGGAAACGCTGCAGAGCGTGCAGAAGATTTTTCGCATACGTAATTGCCGTGACACTTTCTTCGAGAACCGCAGCCGGCCCTGTCTGCAGCACCAGATTGGCCGCTGTTCCGCGCCATGTGTGCAGCTGATTTCGCGCGAAGACTATGCTCGCGACATTGCCGCGGCCGTCAAAGTGCTGGAAGGCCGCAACGATGAGGTCAATGGCGAGCTGGCGCGCGCCATGGAGCAGGCGGCCGAGGCGTTGCAGTACGAACGCGCCGCCGCATTGCGCGATCAGCTCGCGGCCCTCAAGCAAGTGCAAGCCCAGCAGATCGTCACCGCCGAAGGCGATCGGGACATCGATGTATTCGCGCTGGTAGGCGAGCCGGGAGAGTTTGCGATCACCGCGATGATCATCCGCGGGGGTCGCAACCTCGGCGCCACGAGCTACTTCCCGAAGAGCGCGTTGGCCGAACCCAGCGAGGCCCTGGCGTCATTCCTGATGCAGTACTACGCCGAGACGCCGCCGCCCGCTGAGGTTCTGGTCAATCTCGAGCTCGGGGATTCCGAAGCCTTGAGCGCGGCGCTGACCCAACGTGCGGGCACGGCCACGCGCGTTTGGCGGCCCTCGCGGGCATTGCCCGCGCGCTGGATCGCGATGACGTTCGAAAACGCCACCCAGGCATTGCGCATGCGCCGGGCGCGCCGCGCTGACATTGCGGCCATGCTCGGCGACCTCTCATCCTTGTTAGGCCTCGAGAAGCTCCCGGTGCGGCTGGAGTGTTTCGACATCAGCCACACGGCGGGCGAAGGCACCGTGGCTTCGTGTGTGGTTTACGGGCCTGAAGGTCCCATTAAGAAGGAGTACCGGCGCTTCAATATCACCGGCGTGACTCCCGGCGACGACTATGGGGCGCTTCGGCAGGCGCTGAGGCGCCGCTACGAGCGCATCAAGGCCGGTGAAGTGCCGGCACCCGACATTCTGCTCATCGATGGCGGACTTGGGCAGATCAACGAGGTCTATGCCGAACTCGAGCAACTCGGATTCGGCAGCCTGAAGCTGGTCGGCGTCGCAAAAGGTCCGGATCGCAAAGCGGGACAGGAAAGACTTTTCGTACACGGCGACGCCGGCTCCATCATTCCAGGACCGGATTCGCAAGGGTTGCGCGTGATCCAGCGAATTCGCGACGAAGCGCACCGGTTCGCGATCACCGGGCATCGAAAACGGCGCGCACGGCGGCACAACGAATCGGTACTCGAGACGGTGCCGGGATTGGGACCGGCGAAGCGGCGCGCGCTGCTTCGGCACTTCGGGGGCATGCAGGGATTACTGCGAGCGGGGGTCAACGACTTCGAGGCGGTGAGCGGAATCGGGACAACACTGGCGCGCACCCTTTATGATCATCTGCACCCGGGAGCCTGAACCCAAACGATGATCTGGAACCTTCCAAACACCCTGACCTGGCTGCGGATCTTCGCGATCCCGCTGGTCATCGTGCTTTTCTATCTACCGTTCAAGTGGTCCGATCCGGCCGCGGGCCTCTTGTTCGCGCTGGCCGGCATCACCGATTCACTCGACGGCTATTTCGCTCGCCGCATGGGCCAGACCTCGCGGCTCGGCGCCTTCCTCGATCCCGTGGCCGACAAGCTCATCGTGGCCGTGGCGCTGGTGCTGCTGGTGAGCAAGGACATGCCGATTGTCATCATTCCCGGGCTCGAAGGTGTCGACGGCGGCTACGCCACGTTGCGGTCGGAGACGGTGCGCGTAATCCTGGTGCTCAGCGCCATCGTGATCGTCGGCCGCGAGATCGCCATCTCCGCGCTGCGCGAATGGATGGCCGAAATCGGCAAGCGCGGCAAGGTCAAGGTAAGTCAGCTCGCCAAGTACAAGACCATCCTGCAGATCGTCGGCCTTTCCTGCATGTTGTTCCGCTGGAATTTGTGGATCCTGCCGGTGTTCGAGATCGGCCTGATCCTCACTGTCATTGCTGCGTTCCTCACGCTGCTGTCGGCGATCTCATACCTGCGTGCCGCGTGGCCGGATCTGCGGGGTTCGGAATGATCCGTTCGGTTTGCGTCTTCTGCGGTTCCGCGCCGGGTGCACGGCCTAGCTACGCGCGCGCCGCCGAGGAGATGGGCGTGGCGCTGGCCAGGGCAGGGCTCACGCTGGTCTACGGCGGCGGGAAGCTCGGCCTCATGGGCATCGTCGCGGATTCGGTGCTCAATGCCGGCGGGCGAGTGGTGGGCGTGATCCCACGCATGCTCATCGAGCGTGAGTGCGCTCACCCTGCGCTCACAACGCAGCACGTCGTGACGACGATGCATGAGCGCAAAACGCTCATGGCCGACATCTCGGATGCATTCGTCGGGCTGCCGGGCGGCATGGGCACGTTCGACGAACTCGTCGAGATCGTCACCTGGGCACAGCTGGGGTTGCATGCCAAACCCGTAATCCTCGCCAACATCGAAAACTACTACGCGCCGATGTACGCCATGCTCGATCACGCGGTGCAGGAAAAGTTCGTAACCGTCGAAAGCCGAAGCCGCTGGCGCAATGCCGACTCGGTTCCCGACGTCATGCGAATCCTCGAAAAAGAGGGGCTGTTAAAAGAAGGACTTAGCGGAGATGGAAGTCCTTGACTTGCCGGGCGACGGCCCTAGAATTTGCGCCCTCTCCAGGAAGCGGGAATAGCTCAGTTGGTAGAGCACGACCTTGCCAAGGTCGGGGTCGCGAGTTCGAGTCTCGTTTCCCGCTCCAAATCCGCAGGTACCCTCCGTTCGGGCCCGTGGCTAGGTGGCAGAATGGTTATGCAGCGGCCTGCAAAGCCGTCTATGCCGGTTCGATTCCGACCCTAGCCTCCAATCCTCATGTCCCATGCCCCGGTGGCGGAATTGGTAGACGCAACGGACTTAAAATCCGTCGGCCGCAAGGCCATGCCGGTTCGATTCCGGCCCGGGGCACCACCCTCATGCTGATGAAATGCTGACCGTCCAGGATGTTCACCTGTGGCGCGGCGATCGCCATGTGCTGCGCGGCGTGAGCTTCGATGCCCAACCCGGAAAATGCGTGTTGCTTACCGGGAAGAACGGCGCGGGCAAAACCACGCTGATCCGCGCCATTGCCGGCCTGCTCGATCCCGAGGAAGGGCAGGTGTTCTGGCGGGGCGCGCCGGCGCGCAACCAGCGCGATGAATTTCATTCAGAGCTTGCCTATCTCGGGCATGAGCCGCCGCTCAAAGGTGATTTGACCGCGCGCGAGAATCTCCAATACTCCATCGGCATTCGCCGGCCGGTCAGCGCGCTGGAAATCGATGCCGCGCTCGTGCGCACTGGCGCCAAGGCGTTTTCCGATCGCGCCACTCGCATGTTGTCCGCGGGTCAGAAGCGCCGCGTGGCGCTCGCGGGCGTGTTGCTGGCCAACGCCGTGTTGTGGCTTCTCGACGAACCCACCACCAATCTCGATGCCGACGGGCAACAACTGGTGCGTGATCTCATCAGCGAGCAACTGGCCCGTGACGGAATCGTGGTGGCGGCCGTGCATCATTCGCTGGCGCTGCCTGCGGAACAGTTGATGCCCCTGGAGCTCGCTCAACCATGAAAGGCGGCGAATGAAGGCGACTTCCCTCGTAGCCGCGGGCCTGGTTGCGGTGCGTGACCTGCGTCTCGCTTTCCGGAAACCGTCGCAGGTCATTCAGCCACTCATGTTCTTCATGATCGTGGCAACGCTGTTCCCGCTGACATTAACCCCGGAAATGTCGCGACTGCGAGACGCCGCACCGGGTGTTTTGTGGATCGGCGCGTTGTTATCCTCGCTGCTGGCGCTCGAGTTCCTGTTCCGCGACGACGCGGTAGATGGGACGCTCGAGCAGTTCGCGTTATCGGGGCAGTCGCTGACATGGATGTTGTTCGCGAAGACCTGCACGCACTGGCTGCTCACGGGATTGCCGCTGGCATTGTCCGCGCCGATCGCGGCGGCAGCGCTGGGCGTGCCGATGGAAGCGATGGTGGGCGTGGTGGCATCCCTGATGCTCGGCAGCTTCGCCATGAGCCTGGTGGGCGCAATAGGCGCCGGACTCACGCTCGGCGCGCGGCGGGGCGGGGTGTTGCTGTCGCTGTTGACCCTGCCGCTGGCGGTGCCCATCCTGATTTTCGGCGCGCGTGCCACGCAGCTCGCCATCAGCGGCGGTGACATGGCGCCGCCCATGTATTTGTTAGGCGCGATCGCCGTGCTCGGCGTGACGCTTGCGCCCCTGGCCGCGGCCGCCGCGGTGCGTATCGGATTGGAATAGCTGGAATAGCTGGAGTAGCCAAGAGATCTATGGCCTGGACCTGGTTTCATCGCCTGGCATCGCCGCCGCATGTCTATGCGTTTGCGCGGCGCTGGACGCCGTGGTTCGGCGGAGTCTCCGCCGTCGCGATGTGTGTCGCCCTGTACGGCGGACTGGTGCTGGCTCCCGAGGACTACCAGCAGAAAGATGCCTTTCGCATGGTGTACGTGCACGCGCCGACCGCCTGGCTGTCGCTCATGGTCTACACGACGATGGCGGTTGCCGCGGCGGTGGGCCTCATCTGGCGCATGAAGGTGGCGCATGCCGCCGCCGCTTCCTGTGCGCCGATCGGCGCATGGTTCACGGTGGCCGCGTTAGGCACCGGCATGTTGTGGGGTAAACCGATGTGGGGTGCCTACTGGGTGTGGGACCCGCGCCTGACCGCCGAGCTGGTGCTGCTGTTCCTGTATTTCGGCTACATGGGGCTGCGCGCCGGCATCGAAGACCCGGTCAAGGCCGACAAGGCGAGCGCGGTGCTTGCGGTGGTCGGCGTGATCAACGTGCCCATCATCAAGTTCTCTGTAGAGTGGTGGAACTCGCTGCATCAGACGCCGACGGTGATGCAGATGGGCAAGCCGAAAATGGACTTCGACATGTTGTGGCCGTTGTTGCTGATGTTCGTGGCATTTGCGCTGTATTTCGTCACGGTGATGCTCATCCGGCTCCGGGCGGAACTGTTGCGCCGCGAACGCAATGCAAGCTGGATACGCGAGGTGCTGACATGAACGAATTTCTCGACATGGGTGGTTACGGAAAATACGTCTGGCCATCGTTCGTGCTCGGATTTGGAATCGTCGTGCTGAACCTGGTGCTCGCACTGAACTCACTGGCACGTGCCAAGCATGAAGCGCGCCGCCGTCTGGGAGTGTCGCAATGACGCCGCGGAAAAAACGCATGACCGTGGTGGCCGGCATCGTCGCCGGCGTTGGCCTGGCCGCCTGGCTCGGCGCGCAGGCGTTTCGCAGCAATGTCATGTTTTTCTTCGATCCCACGCAGATTGCCGCGGGCGAAGCGCCACCAGGCGAACGATTTCGTCTTGGCGGCATGGTCGAGAAGGGCAGTGTGGTGAAGACGTCCGGCACGCTCGACATCCAGTTCCTGGTCACGGACTTCAAGAACACGGTACCGGTGAAGTATTCGGGCATCCTGCCGGACCTGTTCCGTGAGGGGCAGGGCGTGGTCGCGCACGGGCGCCTGCGCGACGGCACCTTCGTCGCCGATGAAATCCTG
>DASTTJ010000197.1:0-6576 GCA_035760205.1 Steroidobacteraceae bacterium
AGACCTTCGAAGGTCTGGCCGATGCGGTCGCGCAGGTAGACGCATTTCAGCCAGGCCGACACATATCTATCGGACTCGTCGGCGCGTTTCTCCAGCGCCGTGAGCTCGGCGCCGGCCAGCGCCAGTTGCCCGCCGTCGTAGCGCTGCCCGTAGGCATCGGTGTTCGAGAGCATCGCGCGCAGCGTGCGGTGCACGACCAGGTCCGGATAGCGGCGGATCGGCGAGGTGAAATGCGCGTATTGCTTCAGCGCCAGGCCGAAGTGCCCGATGTTCTGCGGCTGGTATACCGCCTGCATCATCGAGCGCACGATCAGCGATTCGATGAACGGTCGCTGCTCGTCGTGACCCAGCCGGTCGGTGATCGCGCGGAAATCGCGTGGGCTGACTTCATCGGGAAATTCCGCGGCAACGCCGAGTGCGTTGAGCGTCTCCAGCAACAGGTTGAGCTTCCTCTCTTCCGGCTTGCCGTGTACGCGATACAGCGTGCCGACGCGCTGTGATTCGAGTTCGCGCGCCACCGCCACGTTGGCGAGGATCATGCACTCCTCGATGAGCTTGTGCGCCTCGTTGCGTTCGTACATGTACACGCGCTGGATGCGGCCGGAGGCGTCGATGTCGAACTCCGCTTCGGCGGCATCGAACTCGAGTGCGCCGCGCTTGTGCCGCGCCTTGAGCAGCGCATGGTAGACGTCCACCAGCGGCATGAGTTTGTCGGCAAGTCCACCCAGCTCCGCGCGCGCCTCGGGTTTGCCTTCGATGAGCGCGGCGAAAGCCTTGTCGTAGGTCAGCCGCGCGGCCGAGCGCATGACGGCCGGATAGAACGTGGCTTCCATTAGCACGCCTGTCTTCGAGACGATCATGTCCGCGGCGAAACACAGCCGGTCGACATTCGGCTGCAGCGAGCACAATACGTTCGACAACGCGAACGGCAACATGGGAATCACCCGCGTGGGGAAATACACGCTGGTGCCGCGTTCACGCGCGCTGGCATCGAGCGCCGTTCCACGCCGCACGTAGTAGCTCACATCGGCAATAGCGACGATGAGCCGGAACCCCCTCGCGTGCGGTTCGCAATAAACCGCGTCGTCGAAGTCCTTGGCATCGTCACCGTCGATGGTCACCAGCGGCAGGTTGCGCAGGTCGACTCGCCGCGAGGATTCGTTCGCGTCGACTTCGCGTCCGTAGCTTTCCGCCTCACGAGTGGCTTCGGGAGAAAATTCCTGCGGCAGATCGAAACGCGCGATCGCAGCTTCGCAGGCGAGTTCGACCGGCCTTTCCGGGTCGAGACGCTTGACGATACGCGCCTGTGGCGTGGCGCCCGAACCCGCATAACGCGTCATGGCGGCGATCACCCAATCGCCGTGGCGGGCGCCGGACAATTCTTCCGGCGGTACCAGGCAACGCATGCCGATGCGCCGGTCGGCCGAAGTCACAAAGGCGGTACGGCCGTGGACTTCCAGTGTTCCGACGAAAGCCTTGGTCGCGTGTTCGAGGATCTTTTCGAGCCGCCCCGAATACCGGCCGTCACGGCCGCGTTCGACCGACACCCGGACCCGGTCGCCATGCATGACGCCGGCCATTTGCGGCGGCGGCAGAAACACGGCCTCTTCCTGTCCTTCGATGCGCACGAAGCCAAAACCCGCGCGATTGGCGCTCACCACGCCTTCGGCAACCCGGGCATGGCCGTGGCCTGGCGCTGAGGCGGGCGCAGGCGGGCGGCCCAGCCCTTGTTTCTGAGGGTGCCGCGGTTTTTCGTTGCGCCCGCGTGTTTTGGAGTTTCGTTTCAAATAATTCTTCCCATTTCTTGAAGGCCAGACCTTGAAAGGAATATGCCCTTCGATTGACAGCCTACAAAGTGGTGCGTACCTTTCGCCGCTCTTCGCACCCTGCCCGGGTGGCGGAATTGGTAGACGCACTAGTTTCAGGTACTAGCGAGTAACATCGTGGAGGTTCGAGTCCTCTCCCGGGCACCAACAAATTCAATGGATTACGCGATTCCTGCCCGCCGGCGACACCGGCGTCGATTCGCAGCCCGCGCGGATTCTACAGCTCAGCGCACTCGCACGGCGGCGTTACGCGGAGCCGTCCCGTTCCATCGCTTGAAGGCGTGTGAGAACGCACCTAAGTCCTGGAAACCCAGCAACCAGGCAATCTGACTCATCGAAAGGCTCTTGTCCTTGAGGTAGCGACTCGCGAGGTCGCGCCGGATCGCAGCCAGCAATTGAGAAAAATTTGTGCCTTCCCTGGCCAGACCGCGGGCCAGAGTTCGCTGGCTCATGGCACCTCGATTCGCGATCACGGCAGCGAGCGCGTTTCCGTGCGGCAGCAACGCGGCGATCTCGTTCTCGACTCGGGTTCGCAATGAGCCGCGGCTGCGCTCACGGCGAGCGACCGTCTCCTCGCAAATCGCGATCAGCACGCGATTGAGATGCAAATCGGCGTTGACGACGGGCAGCAACCCGACGCTCTTCGAGAACACGACCTCATCGGCGGACGCGCCAAATTCGACATCGCAACCGAAGTAGCTCGCTATCTCTCGCACGGACTTGCCCGGATGTGCGAAACAGACGCGTTGTGGATTGAGGCGAACGCCCGTGAGCTCCCTGAGCAGACGCACCATGGTCGCAGTCCAGAACTCCACCTGGTGCCGGTCGCGATGCCGGCTCACGCCAGTGAATTGAGAGTGGATGCCGATGTTCCGCCCGGCGAAGAACTTCTGCACCACTCCTTCGTTCACGAGGCTGCTGTATCGCGCCGCGCGCTGACAAACGTCCGTCACCGTCTCGGATGACGCCAGCACGTAGTAGTACAACCCGACTGCACGCAGCTCGCATTGCTGCGCGAGATGGAAGCCGAGCAACTCGTCGTCTGCGGCGGCGGCGACCAGATTGAGGAACTCGATCTGGTCGCGCACGTGAACGCGCACTTGCGGATTGTCGATCTGCTGGCGCGACAACCCGGCGCGCGCCAGAAGAGGCGCTGTGCCGATGCCGGATGCCCGGGCGTGGGCGAACGCCGCCCGCGTCACGATGCCGAGCGCGCGCGGCAGCTCGGTGTTCCGTTTCACGATGCGGACCTGGTGGCCGGGAACGACAAGTTTCTGGCCGCGGGCAACAAGCCGGCCACCGCACATCGCACGTATAAAGCGCGCCTCTTCAACCGGGAACCGGAGTTCGCGCCGATGGAACTGACCATCAGAATCCGCGGAAGGACACACGACCAGACGAGCATGGAACAACAGCGCAAGACGATCGCAGTCATCGACGACAACCCGGCAATTCGCCAGGCCATCGAGAGGATGCTGAATATTGCCGGATTTCGCGTCCGCCAGTTTGCCAGCGCCGGAGAGTTTCTCGCGGGCATCGCCACCTGTGATGTGGGCTGCGCCGTCATCGATATCGATCTCGGCTTGGGATCCTGCGGGATCGAGTTGGCCGGCCATCCGGTGGTGGCCGCGGCCAGGCTTCCGTTCATCTTCATCAGCGGCACAGCAGATGAAGGAGTTCGGCGGCGCGCGATCGCGCTCGGCTGCATCGAGTATCTGCGCAAGCCGTTCATGCCAATCGAGCTGCTCGACGCGGTGTTCCGCGCGACACAGGAACCGCCGATTCCCTGACGTCGGGTCATACCCTATCTACTCGCCTCGCGGGCCGGCGGCTCAATGGGACGAAGGGCTTATACGCAGTCCCGGGCAGCGCGCGTACCTTCGCAACCCGGCCAGCGGGACGCACAAAGGCGGTCAGCCACGTTCGAGAAACTGCGCCAGTTCATCGCGAGTCTCTTCGATGTGCTGCGCCGTGAGCTGCCTCGCCTGGCGGGTATCACCTTCCGCCCACGCTTCATAAAGCGCGTTGTGTTCGCGCGTCGCGCGGCGCACGCGGCCTACCGGCAGCAGATGCATGCGCACGTAACGCTGCGACAGCGTATGCAGCCGGCTCAGGATTTCGAAGGCGACCGGCTGCTGGTGCGGCACGATGAGCGCCAGGTGAAATGCGCTGTTGAGATTGCCGATGTCGCTCATCATCTTGGTCGCGAGCGCGGTGTTCAGCGAGCGAAGCGCTTCGCGCGCCGCGATGTGGTCCTTGGATTTGGCGAGCCTCGCGCCATCGTTTACCGCGGCGGGTTCGAGCGCCAGCCGCAGACGGAAGACTTCGTCCACTTCGGCCGCCAGCAGCGGCCGCACACGAAAGCCGCGGTGCGCCTCGATGTCGATCAGCCCTTCGGCACGCAATTGAACCAGCGCTTCGCGCACCGGAATCTTGCTGACGCCGAACTCGGCGGCGATGGAATCCTGCAGCAATGGCGAGCCCGGCGAGTATTCCCCGGCGAGAATCTTCTCGCGGATGCGCGTCGTAATCTGCCCGCTCATCGTCTTCATCAACGGCTCGTTCATCGGATTCCCCAGCAGAATGGGTCGGAGGCGTCGAGCAACAACGAGCTCTCGGCGATCACATGTGCGCGGCCACTGATGATCGGCGCGATTTTTCCGTTGGCACGGTCCAGCCAGCGAAAACACGCACTGAAGCTGCTGCCGATGACACTTTCCTGAATCCAGGATTCACCTTCGCCGAGCGTGCCGTCGGCCGCCAGGCAGGCCAGCTTGGCGCTGGTGCCCGTGCCGCAGGGCGAGCGGTCGTAAGCCTTGCCCGGGCACAGCACAAAGTTGCGGCTGTCGGCTCCGGCGTTCGGCGATGGACCGAACAACTCCACGTGATCGACTTCGGGAAAGCCCTGCGCGTTCAACGCCTGGCGCACGCGCCAGCTGAAAGCGGTAAGCGCTTCAACCTCGTCAAGCGCCAGTCGCCGGTCCTGCACGTCCACCAGGAAGAACCAGTTGCCGCCCCACGCGACGTCCCCGCGCACCACCCCCACGCCGGGGACGTCCACCTCAACACCCTTCGCCTTGCGGTAGCTAGGCACGTTGCCGACGTCGACGCGTCCATCGGCATGCAGCTGCGCGGCGACCGCACCCACCGGCGTGTCGATCCTGAGCACGCCCGGCGCAAGCCGCCCGGCATGCGCCAACGACGCCACCAGGCCGATGGCGCCGTGGCCGCACATGCCGAGGAAGCCGACGTTGTTGAAGAAGATGACGCCGACGCTGCAATCGCTGCGATGGGGCTCGCACAGCAGCGCGCCGACGACGGTATCCGAGCCGCGCGGCTCGCTCACCACCGCGGATCGGTACGAATCGAATTCCTGGGCGAAACGCAGCGCGCGCGTTTCGAGCGGACCACTTCCCAGGTCCGGCCCGCCGTCCATGATCAGCCGCGTGGGCTCGCCGGCGGTGTGTGAATCGATGACACGAATCCGTTGCATGGCAGGCCTGTTTTCGCGGGGCGTAGATCGTATACGGTAGCCGCATTGCGGAGCAAGAAACCGTGCAGTCATGGGTGCGGGAGTCATCGGCAGCGCCACGGCTCGCGCGCTGGCGCGTGTTGCGCCGCGCGCCGCGATCCTGTCCCTAACAATTCGCCGACTGTCCGACGATGCCGCATTCACTCCGCGTGCAAGTCCTACATGACGAAACGTTTGGGATCGGGATTCCGCGCGCGCAGAGGGTGACAATCTCCGCATAGCAAGCATGTTGGATATTCACAACGCTGCGCTGCGATGTGGGTCTTGCCGGCATGCGAACGACGGACACGAGAGGGATTTCCATGAGTCATTTTCCCCGTTCAATTTTGGGCGCGGCAATCGCCGCCGTGCTCGCCACGCCCGGCATGGTGCTGGCGCAGTCCGCCGACGCCACGCTTCGCGGCAAGGCGCCCGCCAACACGGCCGTTACTGCAAAGAACGTTGCCACGGGCGCAACGCGCCGCACCCAGGCGAGCGCGGACGGCAATTACACGCTACCCGGACTTTCGCCGGGTACCTACCGCGTGGATGCGGGCCCAGGTACCGAAACAACGGTGACAGTGAGTGTTGCCTCAACCGCAACGCTCGATCTCGTTGCCACGAGCGGCGCGGTCGAAGCACCCGATGCGCCGATGCAGGAAATCACCGTCCAGGGCCGGCGCCTCACCGAAGTGCGCACCTCGGAGGTCGGCTCGACCGTGTCCCAGCACCAGATCGAGACAGTGCCGCAGATCACCCGCAACTTCCTCGAATTCGCGGACGCCATTCCAGGTGTCGTGTTCGAGGTCGACGGCAGCGGTCGCACCAAGATCAGCGGCGGCGCGCAGAACCGGAACGGTGTGAATCTCTACATCGACGGCGTGGGACAGAAAGGCTACGTGCGATCAGGTGTCAGCGGCCAGGCCGGTGACACGCAGGGTAATCCGTTCCCCCAGCTCGCCATCGGCGAATACAAGGTAATCACGTCGAACTACAAGGCGGAATACGACCAGATCTCGAGCGCGGCGATCACCGCGCTCACGCGGTCGGGCACCAATGAATTCAGCGGCGAAGCGTTCGGCACGTACTCCGCCGACAACTGGCGCGCACGCACCCCGGCCGAGCTCGACTCCGGCCGCAAGGCTGAGTCTGAAAGCAAGGAATACGGCGCCGCTTTCGGTGGACCCATCATCGAGGACCGTCTGCATTTCTTCGTGACCTATGAAGGCAAGCGCCTCG
>DASTTJ010000198.1:0-6255 GCA_035760205.1 Steroidobacteraceae bacterium
TTGGGCGTGCCGCTGTCTGCACCCGCAGCTGACGCCGCCATCGAAGAAGTTTTCTCTATCGATGAATACCGCGTACTGGGTGTCACGGCCTTGCCGGCACCGCAGGTCGAACGCGCGGTCTATGAATTTTCGGGACCGGGCAAGACGGTCGCCGATGTTGAACAGGCGCGCCAGAGTCTCGAGCGCGCCTATCGCGATGCGGGCTACGGCACCGTGTTCGTCGATATTCCCGAACAAACGATCGCGGCGGGCATCGTCCGGCTGCAAGTCACCGAAGGCAAACTTGATCGCGTGCGCATTACGGGCGCGCGCTACACCAGTGCCGCGGATCTTCGCGAGCGGCTGCACGTGCTTGAGCGAGGCGCGCTGCTGCACCTCCCCACGGTGCGCGATCAGCTCGCGGCCGCCGCACGCGACGTGCCGGGCCGCAGCGTTACTCCGGTGCTCAAGTCCGGCCGGTCGCCCGGCACGCTCGACATGGAGCTCAAGGTGGAAGACCACCTGCCGGTTGATGCCTCCTTCGAGGTGAACAATCGCTACACCGCTGACACGACCGAGACGCGCGTTGGCATCACCGCTGGCTACAACAACCTCTTTCAGCGCGGCCACAGTCTTTCCGTGCAAGGGCAATTCGCTCCCGAGCAAATGGAGGACTCGCGTGTGCTCGCGGCGACCTACCTCGCGCGTTTCCGCGACAGTGACAACGTCCTGGCGGTTTACGTCGTCGACACCGATAGCGAGATCGCCACGCTCAGTGCGCTGTCGGTTCTCGGACGCGGCCGAATTTACGGAACCCGCTTCATTTCGCCGATGAAGACTTCGGGCACCTGGGCCCACACGATGACATACGGGCTCGACTACAAGGATTTTCTCGAAGACATCCGTGCCGGTACCGCGCCCGGTCAGCAAACCCCGATTTCATATCTGCACGGTTCGACGGGCTGGTCGACGATCCACCGGACGGATAATTCCACATCCGCACTTGGACTCAACGCGGGATTCGGCCTGCGGCGGGTATTCAATTCCTCGGAAGAATTCGAAGCGCGCCGACTGCACGCCCAGCCCGGCTATTTTTATCTGCGCCTGAACGGTCAACACGAGCACCTCATATTCGGTGGCTTGCGATTGTTCGGCCGCCTGACGACGCAGTTGGCTGATCAGCCGCTGATTCCGAACGAACAGTTTTCGATTGGTGGGGCTGACACTGTACGCGGCTATCTGGAATCCGAGGCGCTCGGGGACTACGGATTCGCCTCGACTCTGGAGTTGCGCTCGCCTTCGTGGCCGTTGTGGCCCGCCGCGAAGTCGACCCGGTTTTCGGTCTACGGTTTTGCGGACGCGGGGATCGTGGGTCTGGTTTCACCCCTGGGACAAGCACGTCGTGTCGATCTTTCGAGCGTGGGTCTGGGAACGCGCGTCGGCGGTGACGAGGGCATGAGCGCGGTTCTCGATTTCGCCTGGCCGCTGGTGCCAGGAAGCCGGACGCAGGCCGAGGATAGCCGCCTGCACTTCAACCTGCGCTACGACTTCTAACCCAGAGGCGCATTCATGTCAGTGTTGCGTTATTCATGTTTGCTGGTGATGTCTGGAGTAGCCAGCGGTCTTCGGGCTGCCGAGCTGCCCATTCCCTGCATCGCCGGATCTTGCGGCACGGCGGTGCCCGGTTTTGTCACCGCCGGACAGGCGCAGGCGGTGCAAGCGGGCAACACGCTCACGATCGAACAACTCACGGATTCCGCCACGCTCAACTGGCAGAGCTTCAACATCAGCGCTGATGGCAAGGTGACGTTCAAGCAACCTGACGCGGCTTCAGTGGCGCTCAACCGCATCTTCCAGGGCGACGCCTCGCGCATCCTGGGTTCGCTGACGGCGAACGGGCGCATTTTCCTCGTCAACCAGAACGGCATCGTGTTCGGTGAGGGCGCGCAGGTGAATGCCGCCGGGCTCATCGCCAGCTCACTCGACATCACACCCGCTGCCCTCGAGCGCGGGATCGCGCAGGCGGTGCAGGAGAGCGAGCCGGCGTTTCGCGCGTTTGCGGACCCCGATGGAAACTTGGCCGGTGGGGCAGTGCGCGTCGAACGGGGTGCGACCATCGAATCGGCCGGTGGGCAGGTGTTGTTGTTTGCACTTTCCCAGGTCGAGAACCGCGGCACCATCCGCACGCCCGACGGACAAACTATTCTCGCCGCGGGCGACACGGTATTCCTCGCCGCAAGCACGGATCCGAATCTGCGTGGACTGCTGGTGGAGGTCGGTGCCGGTGGCACGGTGACCAACGGCGTGACCAATGCCAGCCCATCCACTCCGCCCGAACAACTGGTGGGCAACATCATCGCGGAGCGGGGAAACATTACGCTGGCCGGGCTCGCGGTCAATCAGCTCGGCCGTGTCTCGGCGACGACGTCGGTGCGTGCCAACGGGTCCATCCGCCTGATTGCACGCGACCAGGCCGAGGTCGCGGGCGGCACATTCGAATTGGTCCCCGGTCGAGGCGGCGACCTCGTGCTCGGCGCCGGCAGCCACACCGCGGTCACGCTCGATCTGGCCGACACCGCGACCGCCATCGACGCGACCGCTCAGCCGCGCTCCCAGGTTCGGCTCGATGGGCACAGCATCAGTGTTATGTCGGGCAGCGAGATCATCGCCAACGGCGGGACCATCGACGTGACCGCGCGCGCCATTCCCTCGATCGCGCCCACGGCCTTCACCGCCCAGAATGACGGCAGCCGGATTCGCATCGCAGATGATGTGCTGCTCGATGTGAGCGGAGCGCGCGTCAATCTGCCCGTCGAGCGCAATGTGCTGCGCGTGGAATTGCGCGGCAACCAGCTGCGCGACAGCCCGGCACAGCGCGACGGCCCGCTGCGCGGCGAAGCCGTGTTCGTCGACATTCGCCGCACTGGAACACGCGACGACGGCAGCACCTGGGTGGGCACGCCGCTCGCCGATCTGGCGGGCGACGTGTCGACCATCACTCGCGGCGTTGGCGAGCGAAATCTTTCCGGCGGCTCGATCCTGCTGCAATCGCAAGGCGATGCTCTGGTGTCGGGTGGCGCCAGGCTCGATGTGACTGGCGGTCGCATCAACTACGCCAATGGCTTCATCAACACCACCAGGCTGATGGTGGCCGACGGCACATCGGTCGATATCGGGCGTGCTGATCCCGAGCGCACGTATACCGGGATCCTCGATACCTCGAGCCAGGTGAACCGGCGCTGGGGAATCACCGAGAACTACACCGTCAACGGTTTCGATTCCCGCGGTGCGTTTGAACAGGGTTACGTCGAAGGCAAGGACGCGGGCAGCGTCACACTCTCGGCGCCGCAACTGATATTCGATGGCGCGATTTCCGGCCAGACCGTGCACGGGCCGTACCAGCGAACTCCGGGCGCGTCGCTTGCCGCGGGAGCGTTCCGTCCTTTCGACCAGGTGCCGTTCGGGGCCAGCCTGATCGTCGGCAATGCGACGCCAGAAGTGGACGATGTTCCGGACAATGTCGTGGGCGGGGTCCGTATCGAATCGGGCCGGTTGTTAGGCACGTTGCGCAACGAATCGGGCGGGCTGTTCGATCTGCTGCAGGACTCCCTGTCGGCCGAAGAGACGACGTTCCGCCTTCGTCCGGAGTTGCTTGGTATCGGCGGCGCCACGCGCGTATCGCTCTTCGCGAACGACACCATCGAGATTCCGAGCGGCGTGACGCTCGACCTCGGGCAGGGCGGAAGCTTCAGCGCAGCGGCAGGCCGGGTGTTGTCGGCGGGCGTACTGCGCCTGCCGGGCGGCACGGTCGCTCTCGAGGCGCGGCCAGGCGTTGCGGTGGATACGGGCGAGACGCTCCTGCACCTCGCGTCGGGTGCCCGCATCGAAGCGCAGGGCGGATGGGTCAACGACAATCCTTTGCTGGGTGCCGGCCGGGATGCGTTGTTCACTTCAGGCGGCACGGTTTCACTTTCCGCGGAACAGGGCGAGCTGCTGCTGGAATCGGGCAGCGCCATCGACGTTTCGGGCGGCGCGCAGCGACGCGCCGATGGGCGCATCGTGGCCGGGCGCGGCGGCTCGTTGTCGTTCGCTACCACGCCGGCTCTGGACGGCTCGCCTTTTGTCCCGACGCTGGGGTCGGACATCAGCGCATTTTCTTTTTCGCGCGGTGGCCAGCTTTCGATCACCGCGCCGGCGTTGTGCATCAGTGCGACAAACTGCGCGTCGGAAGATGTTTCGATGCTGTGGCTGTCCCACCGGCTGTTCGCAGAGCACGGCTTTGCGGATTTTCGTTTGCGCTCGAACCTCGGCGGCGTCTCGGTTGCGCCGGGAACAGAATTGCTCGTCTCGCAATTGAACCGATTGCCCGGGCAGGGTATCGCGTCCCTTGCGAGCTCGGACAATGCGGCATCGGCGGCTAGGATCGGCGTGTTACCGACACAGGAGCAGTTGGCGACCTCGATCAACATGAATGCGCAGATCGCGGTGCTCACTTCGCCACTGTCGGCCGAAGAATTTGCAGAGACACCGGCGCTCACCATCGGCACCGGCGCAATCGTGCAGACTCAGGCGCGCGGCCAGATCTCCCTCAATGCGAATTCACGCATCGCCGTCGACGGGTTGCTGGCCGCCCCTGCAGGCCGCATCGACATCGGCCTCGATGCTGGCCTGCGCATCCAGGAATTCCTGCCCTCGCAGGCGATCTGGTTCGGCGATCACGCACATCTGTCGGCGGCCGGACTTGCCCGCGTGTATCTGGATGCTTTGGGCAGTCGTCGCGGTGAAGTGCTGTCTGGGGGTGCGATCACCATCAACGCGCAGCGCGGCTATGTACTCGGCCAGCCAGGCTCGCTATTCGACGTGTCCGGCACTTCGGCCACACTCGATTTGCGCAGAGTGGCGGGTGGAGTGACCGGCCTTGCACCGCAGGTCGTCAACTCGGCAGGCGGCCGCGTGTCGATCACCGCGGCCGAGGGCGTGTTGTGGTCAGGCGAGTTCTTGGCGCAGGGCGGCAGCACGGCGGTGCCGGGCGGCCAATTGACCGTCACGCTCGCTCCAAACCTGCGCAACGACCCAGGTCTGTTTGCGCCTGCATTCCTCACGGGTGCACGGCGCATCGAATTGACGCCGACAGTGGCGCCCATCGTCATCGCTGCCGGCGCGAGCGTGCCGGCAACATTCAATGGTCGCGCGCTGCTGTCGACGACGGCAATCGAAGCCGGGGGCTTCGACAGTGTGGCGCTCGCAGCGGACGACATCATCGCCAGCGCATTCTTCGGCGGAACTCTCGGACAAATCGCGCTCAAGGACGCTTCGCTCACGTTGCGGCGTGCGTTGACTCTCGATGCTTCGGTCATCACTGGGCAGGGAGTCAATCGTCTGTCGGCGCCGTACGTCTCCATCGGACACAACGACGCGCTCCGTCAGCTTTCGCTGCAGACTCTTGCACCGGGCAACGCGCAACTCCGCGTCGATGCGGGTCATATCGACCTGATCGGTGCGATCTCTTTCGATGGCTTCGACGCGCTGCGTCTCGACAGCAGCGGCGATATCCGGTTGCGCGGCGTACAGCGTCCGCTGGAGCGTCGCTACGCAGGCTCGCTGCTCACCAACGCCAACCTGACCCTGGAAGCTGCGCAGATATTCCCCGCCACGCTCACGGACTACGCCATTCGTGTGACCGACAATCCTGAAGGCACCGTGTCCATCTTGACCGGCGCCACGGATCAACGCGCTCCGGTGCTCTCGGTCGGCGGTAGTTTGTCGGTGAACGCACCCTCCATCCGACAGGCGGGTTTTCTCCGCGCGCCCCTCGGCAGCATCACGCTCGCCGGCGACGACGTCGTATTGGCCAGTGGCAGCTACACCTCCACCTCGCTCGAGGGAGTAGCGGCGCTGTTCGGCTCGACGCAGGCGGGTCTGGACTGGGTGTACCAATTGCCGGATCTGCAGACGCTGGTGTTTGGCTCGGCAGGTGACGCGCTGCCTGCGCAGCGCATCGAGCTCGACGGCACGCGTGTCAGTGTCGATGCGGGCGCCACGGTGAACCTCGGTGGAGGCGGTGATCTGCGGGCGTATGAATTCGTTCCAGGGGTGGGCGGGTCGCGCGATCTGCTGGCGAACGATGTGCGACCCAACCAGTTCGCCATCGTGCCCAGTCTCGGCAACTCTTTCGGGCCGTTCGATACGCGCGAGTTTCAGGGTACGAGCCTCAATCCAGGCGATTCGGTTTATCTGGCCGGGGCTGAGGGTTTGCCAGCCGGGTTATACACGCTG
>DASTTJ010000199.1:0-11882 GCA_035760205.1 Steroidobacteraceae bacterium
CGCGATTCCGACCAGGAAGCCGCCCGCCAATGGCCACCAGGCGCGATAAGGCAGCAGGTTTTTCGGCTCCAGCGGGTGTGGCCCCTGCGGCGGGAGTTGAACCTCAGTCATGCGAGCCGCCCCGCCGGCACGAAGGCACGCAGTTCCGCGCGCGGCGGCAGATCGGCCGGCAAACGGACGCCCCAGACCAGGCCCACGCGCGCCAGCCCCGACAACACCCACCAACCCGGATCCCACTCTTCAGTACGAAGGCCCAGGCGAGCGGACCCCGGAAACGCATGGTGGTTGTTGTGCCAGCACTCTCCCATGGTGAGCAGCGAAGTCCAGCGGACGTTACGGCCCTGCACGGCGGCACCTGTCACCACGCGCTCCATATCGCCGTGATTGTGCGCGAGGTAACCGATGATCCAGTGACCGAACACACCGGCGGTGACGCGCGCGCAAACGCCCCAGAGCACGAACGTCCAGCCGCCCCACAAATAGAAAAGAATTGCCCACGGAATCTGCTGCGCCATCCAGGTTCGCTCGAGCCAGCGATAGAAGCGGTCCGCGGCGACACGTTCTTCGAGCACGATGGGCGGCGTACGCGCGAGTCGCAATTCACAACAGAGCTGCCACCACGCATCCCGCCAGAAGGCGCTGCCATGGCGCAGATAGGCGTGGCACTCGGGAAGCCGCTGCGCGTAATCCCGCATCTCATGCTGGCGCAGCAGCCCGATGGGCCCCGCGAGCCCCACCTGCACGCCCAGGTACACGAAGGTGTACTCGAGCCAGCGAGGACATTGATAGCTGTCGTGCACCAGCTTGCGATGGCTGCCCAGCGAGTGTCCAAAGAGAAGTACGACGGCGGTACTGGCCAGGAACAACACGAGGCCGGAGACACTGAAGAAGAAGATCGCGCCACCAGCGGCGCCGGCCAGCATTCCCAGGAACCACAGGCCCTTCATCGGGTGAAAGACGACATCGCCCTCCACCACGTCGCTGACAGCCCGGTGCCGGACACGATGCGTGGCCAGTGCGGCCGGCAGGGGCAACGAAGGTTTTCGGTTGTCATCCATCAGAAAGATCCGCGTGTATTGTCATCTCGCGCTTGCGGCCATGATTAGTCCGCCTATAATTTCTGTCAAGACAGAAATAACAGGCAATTCGATATGCACCTCACCGATACCATGCAGCGCTACATAGTCCACTGGGGCGAAATGGGCAGCCGCTGGGGCATGAACCGCTCCGTCGCGCAGATCCACGCCCTGCTCTATCTTTCCGAAAAGCCGCTCAACGCCGACGAAATCGGCGAAACGCTCGGAATCGCCCGTTCCAACGTCAGCACCGGCCTCAAGGAGCTGCTCAGCTGGGAACTGGTGCAGATCACCCACGTGTTAGGCGATCGGCGCGACTTCTTCGCCGCCCAGCACGACACCTGGGAAGTGATCCGCGTGATCATCGAGGGCCGCAAGCGACGCGAGCTCGATCCCACGCTCGCCGCCCTGCGTGAATGCGCGGCGCAGCTCAAGACCGATCGCGACACGCCGGCCGCGGTGCGCGAACGCATCGTCTCCCAGCTCGAATTCCTCGAGACGGTCACACGCTGGTACGACTCCGTGAAACGGATGCCGCGCAAGACGCTGCTGAAGATGATGCGCATGGGCGAACGCATCGCGAAGGTTCTGGGCGACTGACGGCACTCATATGACCACCGCAAGCACTCTGACGCGGCCACGGACGCACCCTTTGACGAACAAGGGTGCTGCAACGGCTCCCCGTCATGGGCTGCGCGACGTCATCGGCACGGAAGCCTGGAATCGCCTTCCCGAAGCAGTCCGTGAGCGCTTCGCCGATTCCACGCAGGCGGTGAGTTACGCGGGCGCGTTCGAAATCGTGCACGCCAGCGCGCTGGGGCGAGTGATCGCCTGGCTGGGCACCTTGTTCGGCACACCGGTGGCGCCGCGCGCGGAGCTCAACGTCGAAACGCGAGTGCACGTACGGCCCACCGCGCAGGGCGTCGCCTGGGATCGCGAATATAAGTGGGCGGACGGCGCGCACCACCTCGTGAGATCCACCAAGGTGGTCACCGCGGACGGAAAACTGGTCGAAAAACTCCCCGCACGCCTGTGCATGCCGCTCGCCACTTTCGAAAAGGGTGGCGTCCTGCACTTCGTCAGCCGCGGCTACTATTTCGACCTCGGTTTCAATTTGTGGCTGCCGCGGCTGCTGTCCCCCGGCGTCACCCACGTCGAACACATCGACCTCGGCCACGGCTGGTTCCGCTTCACGATGACGGTCACGCATCCGTTGCTGGGCGAAGTCTTCTTCCAGACCGGGCGCTTTTGCGCCACGGAGGAAATGCCATGACACTCGTATTCTCACTGCTCACCGTCCAGACGTTGTTAGGCGCGCTGGATACGATCTGGAACCACGAGATCGCCGAACGCCTGCCCGGGCGCCGCGCCGCGCGTCACGAACTCGCGCTGCATGCCGCGCGCGAGTTCATTTACGCCTTCCTCTTTCTTGCGCTGGCCTGGCGGCTGTGGCACGGCGCCTGGGTGGTGCTCATCGCCGCGGCGCTGTTGCTGGAGGTAGGCGTCACCATCGTGGACTTCGTGGTCGAAGATCGCACGCGTCACCTGCCCGCCTTCGAACGCGTATTGCACACCGTACTGACACTGTTGTTCGGCGTACTTCTCATGGCCATCGCGCCGGTGCTGCTCGACTGGTGGCATCTGCCGACGGCCGTGACCGGCGCGGACTACGGGGGTTTTTCAGTGCTGCTCACCTTGTTCGCCTGCGGCATGGCGGCATGGGGCGTGCGGGATGCGATCGCGGCACTTTCTCATTTCCGTCCGGCCGAATGGCTGCGCAATCCGATCGAGAGCGCGCCGCAGGCTTCCGGCCGCGGCGTGCTCGTGAGCGGCGCCACCGGCTTCATCGGTGGCCACGTCGTCCGCGCGTTGCGCAAACGGGGCGACACAGTTTGGGTGTGGACTCGCGATGCCGATCGCGCGCTGGCGCGTTTTGGTCCGCACGTGCAGGTGATCACCAAGCTTGGGGATATTCCGCCCGACGCACGCGTCGACTCGATTGTGAATCTCGCCGGCGCGAAAGTTTTCGGGCCGCCGTGGACGCGAGCACGACGCCAGTTGCTCATCGACAGCCGGGTGAAGACAACCCAGGCCGTGCTCGACTGGTGCGCCACGCGCACGCAGGTGCCGCGCGTGCTGGTGAGCGCCAGCGCCATCGGCTTCTATGGACCCGCCGGAGACGAGTGGCTCACAGAAGAAACACCTGCGACGGCGGCGTTTCAGTCGCAGCTGTGCGTGGAGCGCGAGTTGGCCGCGAACGCGGCGGAGGCCCAGGGCATTCGCGCCGTGAACCTGCGCATTGGTCTGGTACTCGGCAGCGACGGTGGAATCTTCAAGCAGCTGGCGCGGCCCGCGCAGTTCGGCATGGCTGCCCGGATTGGTGACGGGCGGCAATGGATGTCCTGGATCCACATCTTCGACCTGCTGCGCATCATCGAACTCGCCCTCGACACACCAAGCCTGCGCGGAGCGATCAACGCGGTCTCGCCCGCGCCCGAACGCCAGGGCGACTTTCAGCGCGCGCTGGCGCGCAGCCTGCGCCGGCCATGCTTCTTACGCATCCCGGGTGGGGCCTTGCGCCTCGCGCTCGGCGAGATGGCGGAATTGTTAGTGCAGGGACAACGCGTAGCACCACGACGTCTGCTGAATGCCGGTTTCGAGTTTCGCCACTACACGCTGGGCAGCGCATTGCGCGATCTGGTTCCGGATCCGGCCACTCCGCGGGCGTTGCGCGCGGTGGATAGCAACTGCGAAGTGTGGTTCAACGGTGACTGCCCGGTGTGTTCCATGGAAATCGGCGGCTACGCAAAGCTCGCAAGGCGCCGCGACGTGCCGGTGCTCTTCCACGATTCGATGCGCGTGACGCAGCCGCTGGCCGCCTATGGATTGCGCCGCGAACATCTGGAACGCCGCCTCTATTTTCGCGACGAACACGGCCGCATCCAGAGCGGGTTTCGCGCGGTGCTCGCGCTGTGGGCGCGCCTGCCCGGATATCGCCGCCTCGCCCGAGTGTTCTCGTGGCCGCCGCTGCGCGCGCCTTGCGAAATCATTTATGACCACATCGTAGCCCCCGGGCTCAGTGCCTGGGCGCGCGTCCGACAGTCAGGAGCATCAACATGAGCGAATTCTTCCCCCTCATCACCGCGATCATCATTTCCGTCGCCCTCAGCAGTGGCACGGTGTTTGCGATCTACCGCCCGCTCCACCAACTGCTCGAGGCCGTCTGCCCGCTCGGGCTCACGGCGAATTTCTGGACGCGCGCCGCGGTGACGGTGATCTACCTGCTGCCGTTGTGGGTGGTGCTGGTCTTCGGATTGCCGGATCTGCAGCGCGTGGACTATGTCTCCGGCGGCGAGATTGCACGCCGCGCACTGGCGGCGGCATCTTTCTCCCTGGTGGGAATCGTGGTGGCAACGGGCTGGCGGCTCGCCGGCGTACGCGCTCCTTCCAGCAACGCTGAATCCCACTACGATCGCGCGGTTCGCTGACCGCGCGACTTACACGCGCACGTTCTTGAACTGCCAGGGATCTGTCTTGTCGAGGTCTTCCGGGAAGAGGCGCTCGCGATCGTGCAGCGGCGTCCAGTCGGAGTACGTGCCCGAGACAGTGCCCAGATAGGGCTTGCAGATCTCGAGGTTGCGCACGTAGTCGATTTCATCCGGTTCGACGAGACCCGCATTCGGGTTCTCCATGGCCCAGATCATTCCCGACAGGCACGAGACCGTAACCTGCAGGCTGGTGGCGTTGTTGTGCGGCGCCAATGCGCGAGCTTCCTGTATTGAAAGCTGCGAGCCGAACCAGTACGCATTTTTCTTGTGGCCGGCGAGCAGCACACCAAGCTCATCGATGCCGCTGGTGATCTCGTCGAGCAGGATGCGCTGGCGGTCCTGCAGGTGCCAGTTGCGGCCGGCGAACTCGTGCAGGGAGACGATGGCCGAATCGCTCGGGTGATACGAGTAGTGCACCGTCGGCCGGTACACGGCCTCGGAGCTCTGCCGCACCGTCAGGTAGTCGGCGATGGAAATGGCTTCGCCGTGCGTGATCAGGAAGCCGAAGAAATGTCCGGCCTTGGGCGTCCACGTGCGCACGCGCGTGGCGGCGCCCGGCTGCATCAGGTAGATAGCCGCACCGCAGCCAAAGTCGAAGCGCTTGCCGTCACGAGGGAAATTCTTTTCGTGCGTACCCCAGCCGAGTTCGCTGGGCTGCTGCCCTTCGCTCACGAACCCATCCACCGACCAGGTGTTGACGAACTCGTTGAACTCTTTCGGCTTCGACGAAAGCTGCGTGTCGCGCTCGGCGATGTGGATGGCCTTGATGCCGAGCGTGCGCGAGAGCTGCGCCCAGTCGTCCTTCGACTTGGGGGTGCCGGCGTTGACGCCGGTGTCCGCGGCGACGTTGAGCAGCGCCTGCTTGACGAAGTGCGACACCAGGCCCGGATTGGCTCCGTGCGTGATGACCGCGGTGGGCGCGCGCGCATTGTTGGCGCGTAGGCCCAGCGCCTCTTCACGCAGCGCATAGTTGGTGCGCTTGGCGTGCGGAATGGTGGCGTCGGTATAGCCGCCCGGCCATGGCTCGATGCAGGTGTCGAGGTACATCGCGCCCTTGGACCAGCAGAACTTGATCAGCGCGATCGAGGAGACGTCGACCGACACGTTGAGCACGAAGTCGCCGCGGCCGATGTATTGATCGAGTTCACGGCGGAAGTTGTCGCGGGTCAGCGGCAGTACCACGAACTTCACGCCATAGGATTCGGCGACTTTCCTGCCGCGATCATCGCCGGTGATGATCGTCAAGCGCTCTTTCGGAATGCCGATGTGGCGCAAGACGAGCGGCAGCGTGCCCTGGCCAATGCTGCCGAAACCGATGAAAACGATGCGGCCCGGAAACTCGATGTGAATCTTCGATGTAGACATGATTACCCCGTGCAAATCAGGGCGTGAGGGTATCAACCATCATCCGGTGATGCCACCCACTGCCATTTACTGGAAACGGAGTTGCTCCAGTAAACAGGAAATGTCAGTAAATGGCGTCACGCCAGTGCGGTGGATACGTGCGCTCGAATCCCGGCAACGACTCGACGCGCTGCAGCCATCGTCCGAGCGCAGGGTAATTGGATTCCACCGGCAGGAACCGCGACGATAACTCGCGCGCTTCCGGAAGTGCCAGCGCACGCAACAGCAGTTTGATGCCCGGATAGATCATGTAGTCGGATGCGCCCGGCTTGTCGCCGACGATCCACGGCCCCTTCGACAACCGGCCTTCGATGGTGCGAGCTTCGCCGGCGATCATGTGCATGGCGTAGGTGCTTTCGTCGGAGTGCGGATCGCCGATGCGATTGAGCAGCGCGCGTGTAATACGCGAGACATGCGGCTCGATGTACGCCTGGTATTCGCAGCACACCCGCATGATGACCGCGCCTTCCTCCGGCGAATCGCCAAACAGTGGCTTGGCCGGATACTTTCGTTCGAGGTAGTAGAGCACTGCCAGCGACTCGAACACCACGTAGTCGCCGTCCTTGACGATGGGAACGCGCCCACGCGGGTTCATCGCCATCATGTTCGGGGTCTTGTGCTCCTGCATCGCGAGCGACAACAAGTGGCCGCGGTACTCGAGCCCCTTGTGTTCGAGTGCAAGTAGAACTCGCCACGAATATGGACTGCCGCTACCCCAATAAACGTCGATGGTCATGAGTGATCCGGATTGTAAAATGCGGCATGACCCATTTCACCACGCTCATCGGCGCGAACACACTCTGCGAACAACTTTCACGGGGCGATCTTGCGCTATTCGATTGCCGGTTCGATCTCGGCAATGTGCAGTGGGGTGAGACCGAGTACGCCCGCGCCCATTTGCCCGGTGCGTTCTACCTGCACCTGGATCGAGACCTTTCGAGTCCGGTCACCGCGAGTAGCGGACGTCATCCGCTGCCGGATCCCGCACAATTCGCCAGCCGGCTGGCCGCGCTGGGAGTGGGCCCGGACACTCAGATCGTTGCGTACGACCAGGGCAATGCGGCATACGGGGCGCGCCTGTGGTGGCTGGCGCGCTGGATCGGTCTGCGCAATGTCGCCGTGCTCGATGGCGGCATCGCTGCGTGGCGTGCCGCCGAGCTGCCGCTCGAGACCGCGGTGAGCACGCCGCAGCCGCGGACGCTCGGTGTGTCGCTCGCGGCCAATGCGTGGGTGAGCACCGAGGCCGTCGAGCAACTGCGGCTTCGTCCCGGCAATCTGCTCATCGACGCGCGTGGCGCCGAGCGTTTTGCGGGACGCAACGAAACCCTCGACCCGGTCGCTGGGCATGTGCCCGGCGCCAGGAACCGCCCCTTCCTCGACAATCTCGGGGCGGACGGACGTTTTGCGCCCGCCGAAGTGTTGCGGCAACGTTTCGGCACACTGCTCGGCTCGCTGCCATCGTCGGCTTTGGTCTCCATGTGCGGGTCGGGAGTCACCGCCTGTCACAACCTGCTCGCACTGGAACACGCCGGCCTCACGGGAGCACGCCTGTATGCTGGATCGTGGAGCGAGTGGATTCGCGATCCGCGCCGCCCCGTCGGCACCGGCGCGTACTAAAGGCGCAGGTAAAGGCGATATCTGGCGTTTACTTGCAAACTCTATTTGCTATGGTGCGCGCCACCGTGTCAGCCGAACCTACCCCCGCTTCCGCCAGCGATTCAAACTCGCGCCGCTCCGAACGACCCATCGCCTGGTCGGTCGATGACTCCGCCGAGCTCTACCAGGTCAACGCCTGGGGCAAGGGTTATTTCTGCGTGAACCCGTCCGGCCACCTGGTGGTGCGCCCCGACATGGATCCCGCGCGCGAGATCGACCTGTTCGACGTCGTGCAGGGACTGAAGGAGCGCGAACTCACCGCACCGGTCGTGGTGCGGTTTTCCGACATCCTCGCGCATCGCCTCAAACACCTGCACGACGCGTTCGCGCAGGCGATCGCTGAAAACGAATACCAGAACCGCTACACGGCGGTGTTCCCCATCAAGGTGAACCAGCAGCGCCTGGTGGTCGAAGAGGTATATCGCTACGGCCAGCCTTTCGGCTTCGGTCTCGAAGTGGGCAGCAAGCCCGAGCTCCTGTCCGTGATGACCATGACCGCGGATTCGCCGGAACGCCTCATCGTGTGCAACGGCTTCAAGGACGACGCGTATCTCGAAGCGGTGATCATCGCCACCAAGCTCGGCCGCACCATCATCCCGGTGGTCGAAAACTTCAGCGAACTGCCAGCCATTCTCAAGTACGCCGAGAAATACAACGTGCGGCCGCGCATCGGCGTGCGCGTGAAGCTCGCCAGCGAAGGCTCGGGCAAGTGGCGCGACTCGGCCGGTGACAAATCCAAGTTCGGCCTGTTCATCACCGAAATCCTCGAGGCCGTGGAAATCCTGCGCGAAAAGGGCATGCTCGATTGCCTGCAGCTCGTGCACTGCCATCCGGGCAGCCAGCTGCAGGACATCCGCCGTGTGAAAGACGCCATCAACGAACTCGCGCACGTCTACGCCGAGCTCAAGTTGTTAGGCGCCGGATTGCAGTACATCGACGTGGGCGGGGGCCTGGGTGTCGACTACGACGGCAGCGGCACCAACTTCTCCTCGTCGATGAACTACACGCTGAACGAATACGCCAACGACGTGGTGTATCGAATCGCCAACGTGTGCAATACGCGCAAGATCGCCCACCCGATGATCGTCAGCGAATCGGGGCGCGCGATCGCGGCGCATCACAGCGTGCTCATCTTCAACACGCTCGGAAGTTCGGCGCTCGACCAGTTTCGTGTCACCGGCAAGGAAGACCAGCAGCACGGACGCGAGTTGCCGCAGCCGGTGCGCGACCTGCTGGACGCATTTCGCACGGTGACCGAGCGGCGCGTCGTCGAGTGTTACCACGACGCGCAGACCGCACGCGACCAGGTGCTGCAGATGTTCAATTTAGGCCTGCTCTCGCTCGAGCAGCGTGGTCTGGCCGAACGCCTCTATTGGGCCACCTGCGCCAAGGTGCGCGACCTCACGCGCAAGCTCGACGAGGTGCCCGAAGAGCTCGAAGAACTCGAGTCCATCCTCTCGGACATCTATTTCTGCAATTTCTCGGTGTTCCAGTCGCTGCCTGACAGCTGGGCCATCGATCAGCTGTTTCCCATCATGCCGATTCACCGGCTCAACGAGCGGCCGACGCGCAAGGCCGTGCTGGCCGACATCACCTGCGACTCGGACGGCAAGATAGACCGGTTCGTGAGCCAGCGGGACGTCAAGAAGACTCTGGAGCTGCATGCCATCACCGCCCAGGACGAGTACTACCTGGCCGCGTTCCTGGTCGGCGCCTACCAGGAAACGCTCGGCGATCTGCACAACCTGTTCGGCGACACCCACGTGGTGCACGTGCGTTTCCACGACGACGGCGGCTGGTGGATAGAAGAGATCGTCAAGGGCGACACTGCGAACAAGGTGCTCGAGTACATGGAGTACGACGTCGCCGACCTGCACCCGGCCCTGGCGCGCGACTGCGAACGGGCGGTACGCGAAGGGCGGATGTCGGTGGCCGAATCGCAGGGCATCAAGCGTTTCTACGAAGGCGAGCTCAACGGCTACGCCTATCTAGAGTAAGCGCGGGCGTCCGACATAAGACGGTGCACGCCCGGGGTGGGCGGTACCAGATCCGTATTCGGGTGGCCTAAACTGCCTCAAATCGCTGGAAATTGCCGGCACCCGCCGGGCCACCCGCCTGCCTTCCCGCCCCTTGTTTACAGCTTCTCAAAACGAGGAGTAGCATCGTCCGCGTTCGATTGGTGCAGGCCATCTGACCTGTTTTCTTCTAGTCCGCGGTACATGCAGGAACCGCATCTCCTGCCGCTGTCCGCTTTGCCGAGCGAGAAGTCCGGGATGACGACGATCTACGTGGGCAATCTGCCCTTCTCCGCAACCGAGCAAGACATCAAGGTGCTCTTCGAGCGCCATGGCAAGGTTGATTCCGTAAAGCTGATCAACGACCGCGAAACGGGCAAGCCCCGTGGCTTTGGTTTCGTTGAGATGGGATCGGGCGAAGCACAGGCCGCGATCCAGGGTCTCAACGGTTACCAGATGAATGGCCGTCCACTGCGCGTCAACGAAGCGCAGGAACGTCCGCCGCGACCGCGCCAGGGCGGTGGTGGTCCGTTTCGAAGATAGGGATGGGGTCGTCTGACCCCTACCACATCTGCTTGAGGCGCGACGCGACGTCGATGGTCCCCGAATCTGCCGGTGATTCGTCAATCTTCACTTCGACGTTCGTGCCCTGGAAGGTCTGCTCGTCAAAGCACTTGATCACTTTCTCGGTGAGGAAGCGGCTGCGCCCACCGTAGATGTGACCATCCGAAGTCTTTGGCTGGCTGGTGACCTGGAAGCGTAGCGGCACCACGCAGGTGAGTTCGTTGCGCGCGCGGGTCATGGCGACGTACAACACGCGGCGTTCTTCCTCGACCAGCTCGGCCTTGTTGGCGAACTCATTGGGAAAACTTCCGTCGACGACATTGAGGATGAAAACGTTGTCCCACTCCATCCCCTTGGCCGAGTGGACGGTGGAGATCACGAGATAGTCCTCGTCCATCACTGGCTGGCCGGCCAGATCGCTGGTGGCGTGCGGCGGGTCAAGGGTGATCTCGGTGCAGAATCGTTCGCGGTTCTGGTATTGCGAGGACAGCAGCTCGAGCTGGTCGAGATCGCCGATACGCATGTGCACGTGTTCGTACATGCGCTCCATGTGCGGCTTGTACCACTCGCGCACCAGGTGGATCTGGCCTCGCCACTCACGGTTCGGGTCGCCCAGTGCGACAAACAACTCGCAGAATTTTCGCCACGCGGCGCGTGCTTCGGTGGGCGGCTCGAACTTTTCGAACGAGTTCCAAAGGTGGCCGCTGGCCACGAAGTGGTCGAGCGCCCGCTTGGCATTCGCCGGGCCCATGCCGGGCATGAACTGCAACACGCGAAAGCCCGCAAGCTGGTTGTGCGGATTGTCGGCCCAGCGCAGCACCGCCAGCAGGTCTTTGACGTGTGCGGCGTCGAGAAACTTGAGGCCGCCATACTTCACGAAAGGAATCTTGCGTTTCGCCAGTTCGATTTCGAGCACGTCGCTGTGCGAGCCGGTACGGAACAACACCGCCTGGCGTTTGAGCGGTGTACCGGCTTCGCGTGAGGCGAGCACGCGTGTAGCGATGAACTCCGCCTGCGTGGGCAGATCGTCGACCGTCACGAGCTTGGGACGGGGACCCTGGCCGCGCATCGACAGCAGGTGTTTGCGATGCTGCCGCGGCGCATCGGACATGAGGGCGTTCCCCGCATCGAGAATGCTCTGGCTCGAACGGAAGTTCTGCGCCAGCGTGACGACTTCGGCCTTGGGGCGGAAGCGATCCGAGAAACCCAGGATGTTTTCAACCGCCGCCGCGCGGAACGAGTAGATAGCCTGCGCATCGTCGCCGACCACGGTTACGCCCTGCCCGTCCGGCTTGAGCGCGGCGAGGATGTCACCCTGCAGCTTGTTGGTGTCCTGGTATTCGTCGACCAGCACGTGATCGAAATGCGCCGAGATGGACTTGGCGATTCGGTCTTCGCTCATCATCGCGTGCCAGTACAGCAACAGGTCGTCGAAATCGAGCACACGGGATTGCGACTTGCGCTCGACGTAGGCGCGAAGCAGCTTGGCGATGTCCTCTTCCCAGTGCGCGCACCAGGAGTACTGCGTCTCGAGCGTGTCCTTGAGCGATTTCTGCGTGTTCACGCGATAGGAATAGATCGCGAGGCAGGTGTCCTTGCGCGGAAACCGCTGACCCTTG